>CAZJJL010000001.1:0-20737 GCA_964546325.1 uncultured Planctomycetales bacterium
GTCATGCTTAACATCTTTGAGGTAGTACTCAAAGAGTTTTTCCCGTTCATCAAGATTGGGCAGGTCGACGTTGATCTTTCGGTCAAAGCGGCCCGGTCGCAAAAGCGCCGCGTCAAGGAATGATGTGGGCGCGTTGGTCGCCCCGATAACGATAATATTGTAATCTTTTTCCTTCAGACCGTCCATTTCGATCAGCAGCTGATTTAACGTGGTGTTCGATTCGGTCTGTCCGCCGAACCCGCGGTCAACGGAGCGTTGCGCTCCGACCGCATCGAGTTCGTCGATAAAAATAATGCATCCGCCTTCAAGGTACGCCATCTGCCGCGCGTGTTTAAAAAGCTTTCGGATGCGGCTGGCACCGACGCCGACGAACATCTCTATAAACTCCGATCCTGACATGGCGATAAAGGGCATATTTGCTTCTGTCGCGATCGCTTTTGCCATATACGTTTTACCGCATCCAGGAGGCCCGATCATCAGAATGCCGCGCAGGATCTTTCCGCCGATCCTTTGCAGATGAGCGCGGTCGCTTATGAGCCTGACGACTTCCATGGCTTCCTGTTTTGCCTCTTCCATGCCGATAACATCGGTCCATTTGATACCGATCTCTTTGCCTTCAACGGATTTCTTGTGAAGGCCGCTCATTTTCTGAGGACCGCCGCGCATAACCCAGATCCAGAGTAACCCGGAGAGAGGAAGGCTTATCAGGTTTAATACAAGGAATATGTAGAAGAATATCGCGTTTTGGGCCAGGATCGATTTTTTGAAATAGGATTCTGAAGTGACCCAGGCGTTAATGGAGCTTTTTAGGAAGTAAATAAAGGAAATGGCGACTGCGGTAATGCCAAGGATGACCAATATTGCAATCCAATGTGTTTCTAAATAAAATTTGATCTTGCGTTTATTCATGGAGAGCTCCTTTATGAGGTAAACCTTGGAATGTTACAATACCACACAGGCAAAGACCCGTCAATCAAAAAAACGGTTGACCGCTCATGCATGGCGTGTATAATAGAAACAATGTTTTTTATTTACTTCCATCCAATTGTCTGAACCTACAAAGGAGCACTATTATGGCAAAGATAGAGAAGGTTATGGCGCGTCAAATACTGGATTCCCGCGGAAATCCTACGATAGAGGTCGATATTATCCTTGATAACGGCATTTTAGGTCGCGCAGCTGTTCCTTCAGGTGCTTCAACCGGCGAATACGAAGCGCTTGAATTGCGTGACGGCGATAAGAGTCGTTATTTAGGCAAGGGTGTTCTGAAAGCAGTTGCGAATGTTAATACGGTAATTGCTTCTAAAATAAAGGGTTTGGAACCTGATTTTAAGAAAATAGATGCTCTCTTGATTGCTTTAGATGGGACGGAGAATAAGGCGAATTTAGGAGCGAACGCGATTTTGGGGGTTTCGATGGCGGTAGTTAAAGCTGCGGCGCTTGCTCAAAAAGAGTCGCTTTATAAGTTCATGGGCGGCTCCAGCGCGCGCATCCTTCCTGTTCCCCTGATGAATATTGTTAATGGCGGGATGCATGCCGATAATAACCTCGACCTTCAGGAATTCATGATCATGCCGGTCGGAGCTCCTTCGTTCAAAGAGTGCTTGCGGTATGCAACTGAAGTTTTCCATACCCTCAAGGGTATCCTTAAATCAAAGAAACTTTCCACTTCTGTAGGCGATGAGGGTGGATTTGCGCCGAGCCTTCAGTCGAATGAAGAGGGTCTTGAGATTATCATTCAGGCGATCGAAAAAGCCGGGTATAAGGCAGGAAAAGATATCAGTCTTGCTTTGGATTGCGCCTCCAGCTCATTCTATGAGAACGGAAAGTACAAGTTTGAAGGCGGTCTTAAAACCGCTGATGAGATGATCGCTATCTATGAAAAATGGCTCGCGAAATATCCGATTCTTTCTATCGAAGACGGGCTTGGGGAGAACGACTGGGACGGCTGGAAGAGGATGACCGATCGCTTGGGAGCAAAGGTGCAGCTTGTCGGCGACGATCTTTTTGTGACCAATCCGAAAATCTTCAAAAAAGGCATCGATCAGAAAGTTGCAAACGCGATCCTCGTCAAGGTTAATCAGATCGGCTCGCTTTCCGAGACTCTTGAGGCAGTTGATCTTGCCAAGAAGAATGCTTATGGCGCTATTATATCGCACCGCTCGGGAGAGACCGAAGACGCGACGATCGCTGATCTGGCGGTTGCAACCGGCGTTGGGCAGATCAAGACCGGTTCGCTTTCCCGTACCGACCGCGTGTGCAAATATAACCAGCTCCTTCGTATTGAAGAAGAGTTGGGCGCGCAGGCAGTTTATTACGGAACCATGTGGAAAAAATAAGGTGTATGTATGTTTCGAAAAGCATTCTGGCTTTTTGGTCTTGCGGTGCTCATGTTGTTTCTTTTTTTGCCGGGATATACGAAGCTCCAGGAGCTGCGTGATAAGAACCGCGATTTAGAGGACCGGATCAAAAAGTTGGATGTTGAGAATGCTCTTTTAAGTCAGGAGTTATCGCGGATCGAGAATGATTCCTTGTATCAGGAGAAGATCGCCCGCGAGAAAATGGGGGTTGTACGCAAGGGAGAGATTCCCATTAAGATCATACCGGCAGATAGCAAGGATTAATTAGGCTTGACTTCGCCGGGAAATGCAGTATATTAAGAGAACACTTGATATCTATGCGGGTATCCGCATAGCAATAGATCGCGGGGTGGAGCAGCTTGGTAGCTCGTCAGGCTCATAACCTGAAGGTCATGCGTTCAAATCGCATCCCCGCAACCACGACAAAACGCAAAAGCCGCTTGAAGCAGTACTTCGGGCGGCTTTTGTATTGAGGGCGCCCCTCGGAGTATCAAACAACCTGTGCAATAAGGTGTCTGGCGTATGCGCAAAGGAATATCTACCCAGGGCGGATGTGCCTTGAGTTAGAAACACTTTTCCTAAGGAATTTAGGATACAATTTTCCTCTTCCTATGCATGCTTTCGAACCTCTTTTCTGGTAGCGTGTAACCTGCTATACTATGGATACAGGATAAACAACGGTAATCGAGGAGGCGCCATGTTTGAGCAGATCATAAAACACAAATACTTTTTTCATATTGCCGCCATCGCGGTTATTCTTACTACGACTGTTTTATTCATTGTTTTCAGCGGCAGCTCAAATTAAGGGGAAGGGAAATGCCGGGGTGTGTAACGCGCGCCGCGTATTTTCCGCGTAAGAACTATGTCTGATTGGCATGATCCGGTGCAATGTCCGAAATGTGGCAGTACCAATACCCGCTTTGTTGAGCCTGGTGATGTAATGTCGATATATGAGTGTGAGGTTTGCGGGTGTCGGTTTGAACAGGAAGAAGAGGGATAGGCTTTGAGGCTGATCGGTATGCAAAAACAGACGGTTCCCGATCATATCCGTAAGAAAAAAAGTTTTGCCGTGATCGTCATGGCTGCGGCATGCGTTTTCCTCTGTGTTTTGCCGGCGTTTGCGCAGACGCGGCATTTTATTGAAGGTGTCCCCCACCTGACTGCAGAGCGCCCAAAATTCTGTCTTATTGCTTCATGCGATATGGTATTGAAATATTACCGGTATCAGGTCTCGCAGGATGATATCGCTGATTGCGACGAAAAAGATTTTTTTAAAGAGCAGGGTGTGTATGCCGATGAGCTGGTGAAATTTTTGCGTCGTCGGGGCGTGCGTGCTCGCGCGTTCAGAGGGGACGTGCGGTTTATGCAGCAATTCATTAAGAAAGATATGCCGGTGATCGCGTTATTCCTGATGCGCGCCGACCAACAGCTTGTCGGCCATGCAGTGGTCGTTATAGGGTATGACCGTCGTGCGGATACCGTGATCTATATTGAGCCATCCGACGGAATGGAGCGGATCGTTTCCGAGGCAGAATTCACGGAGGTATTTCAAAATTCCATGGTGGTTATCTATCCGCAATAAGGGTGGCAGGCTTAGCGTAGAATGAAATCAAACTTTGTTTCCCCGTATATCCCTCCAAAAGGCACTTTATCAAGTTTGACTTTGATCCGTTGGTTGTAGGCAGCAGGTGTTCGTGAGGCGTGTTTTTTTTGTTGAGGTTTATCTTGATCTTCGGGTATTACCGGTTGAGAGCGGAGATTGTTTGCAAGAAAATTTTGCAGCGCAACCCACCCTGCGGGCTTTTCATGGGGGATTTCCCAAAATTTATCCCAGAATTGCCGGAAGTTAGCATCACGGAAGAGCGTCGTAAGAAGCAATATTAATCCGATAATAATTAATACCCGCTTCATAGTGCTACTCTCTTTCCCCTCGTATTAATGTATCCCTGTTCGACGGAGTTGTCAATGGAAAACATGGTATCGGACGTTTTCTGATCCCATGGGGATCCTGTCTTTGAGCTATTCTGGAAAGTGTTTGTATGGTTTTGTAGCGCAAGACTATGGCGTTACCAGACACTTTCCAAGTTGGAAGGAAGACAGTTTCCTCTTTGGTTTGGAAAGCGTCTGTTTTTTTGGGATAATCTGATATAATGTATGGAGAAATCGGGTATCACAGGGACATTGTAGGGGGGGATAATATTCTTGAAAGGAATAGTCGATGAGTTTTCTTTACGTTGATAAATCTCGGTGTGGCGGTGACGGAAAATGTGTGCGTGTTTGTCCCAGCAGGGTGTTGGAGATGGATACGGATGAGCGTATTCCCCGTTTGGTGAAAGACGGACAGGAACGTTGTATCCGCTGCGGACATTGCGTTGCGGTCTGTCCGCACGCAGCGCTTTCTTTGGAGCCTATGCGTGCTGAGGATTGCACGCGGCTTGAACCGGATTGGCGCATAACTCCGCATCAGGCTGAACAACTCTTGAAGGGAAGGCGATCGATCCGCCATTACAAAGATCAGGCGGTGGACAATAAGACGATAGACGCAATCATCGATATTGCCCGTTATGCGCCCAGCGGGGTTAACCGGCAGCCGGTAAATTGGGCGGTGATCAACGATAAACAGAAAGTTCATCAACTTGCGGGGATCGTGATCGACTGGATCCGTAGTTTGATGGCTGACAAATCGCCTTTGATCTCTTCCTATCGTTTGGATAGACACGTTGCGGCATGGGATAGGGGAGAAGATTGGATTTGCCGGGGCGCGCCAAGCGTCGTAGTTACCTATGCGCCGAAAGAGGATCTCCTCGCTCCCCAGGAGAGCGCTATCGCGCTTACGTATTTTGAACTTGCCGCGGTTTCATATGGATTAGGGACGTGCTGGGGAGGGTATGTGAGTATGTCGGTCCATCATTTCCAGAAGGCCCGCGAATTCTTGGGGTTTTCCGGCAGAGTAGCTTGCTTGGGAGTGATGATGCTCGGATATCCTGCGCTGCCGTATTTTCGTATCCCCGGCCGCAATAAGCCTCATGTTAAAATTATCTAGATACGTTACGAAACTAAGTATGAGGTATTATAATGCTCCGCAGGGGTTACTTTCATGTTTATTATTCCGCTCTTTGTTCGTATTTTATACTATAATACGATTGCCGTTTATGCGTATTTTTGCGAAGAGTTGATAACAAGCGCCGAGAATAATATGGGTATGGTTTGTTATGAATAATCCGTTTCCGTTCATGATGTTTTCGGGAGGGGCGAAATATAATTGGTCTGTGTGGGCTATCTTTACGGTATTTTTTCTTTATTTCATCGTTCTTTCTTTATTCTTACTTTCTCCTATTGTTGAGTGTACCCAGACCGGTGATTTTGGAGTTATGGAAATCGATGTTATCGATGCGATGCATGGGAAACAACTTCTAGGTTCTTATTCGCGGGTTGGATTTAGCCACCCCGGTCCCGCCTTTTTTTATCTTTGTATTCCATTATGCCTTCTCTTGGGGATGCCTGGCGGGATTTCATTGACCGCGTTGGGCATTAATTCCCTTTCCATAATGGTAATCTTGGTGTGTTCGTTGAGGGGGGGGAGGCAAGAAACTTTTAGCATTCAATGCGATATGTTTGGCGCTCCTGTTGTTTTTTGTAAAAAGCCCGTTTTTATCCAACCCCTGGTGTGAGTATCTTCCCGTGTTACCGTTTGGGGCATTCATATTTCTTTGTCTTGCTCATGCGCAAGGTTCTGCGCGCGCTCTTTTTTATGGCGTGCTCTTTGGATCGTTCGTTTGTCAAGAGCATGTTATGTTTATCCCGCCTGTCCTGGTATTTTTTGTTTTGAGCACCGGAAATTTCTTGTTCCGTCATTTCGAAGAATTTAAAAAACAGCGTGGAGTGGTTTTAAGGAGTTTATTTTTGGCGCTGGTACTATGGTCTCCGGTGTTGTATCAGCAGCTTTCTTCACATCCCGGGAATATTTCTCAAATCGTGCATTATTTTACGACAACACCATTGATTCATCCTCCGGTGAAAGAAATTATCAAAATTTTATATATGACCGTGACGGTCATCCCGCAGGCTTTTTTGAATTTGTTTGTGAAGGGGTTTTCTTCCCCGTTTACTATCGCTCCTTCCGGCGCGATCCTGTTAATACCGAGTGTTTGGTTCAAAATCGGCTTTTTCCAAAGTGCCTTAATTGCGTTATTGGCTATCATGATCGGCAGACGGATGGATCGATATACCGCGCATACTGTCTTCTCATTTGTTATTTTTTATGCCATAGCCTGTATTTTATTGTTTAATATTCGGGAAGATGGAGTGCGTTTTTATCTGGTTAAATGGTTTTTTTGGGGGAGTTTATTGAACCTCTCAGGGATATTCCTTTTGTTGTCATCGGCTTCTATATGTTGGAGCGGGAAGCATCCTTTTAAAAAAACCAGGTTTATACGTTTTTTTGCGGTGGCAGGAAAAATTTGCATTATTGCATGTATAGGGATGCTTCTTATAAGAAGCATGCCCCCTGTTTCTTCGCTTCATGTACATATGTTTGGCAAGAAGGTGAGCCGGAATAATGCGCAATGTGTAAAAGTCTATCAATTTTTGAAAGAACGCAACAAAAAACCCGTTATTGTTGTTAAACTTCCTATTTGGATTAGCGCGGCAGAATATGTTTCTTATTTTCATCGCAAGGGATTACCGTTTTATATTAATGACGAATTGATCTTTTTGTTCGGGGAGAGGTTTCGTTACAAGCATGATCGGCAAGTGCCCGTATTATTATTTTCCGACAGAGAAATGCCATTCGACCCCGACGTAGAATTGGTATTAGAAGTGAAAGATAGCGTTACCTGCGCGTTAGAAAAAACACGGATGTTTGTTTATTACTGGGATCCTGATAAGTAGGGGATGTATGAGCGGGAGATTGAGGTTTATCAAGAGGGGGGGCCGGATGATCGCGATTAAACGAGTGGTTTGTTCCTTGCTGGTTATCGTGCTGATGGTGGCATCCGCCTATGCGTATTCGTTGTTTGATCAAATGGTTTATAAAGAGGTCTGGTTGAAGGCGGCTCAGACAACGGTGCTGGTGAACCGCGTTACGGGAGAAGTGAAATATATCCTGCGGTATAACGGGAAAATGATCGAGCTTAAAGGGCCTTCGAAGAAACAGTTCCAGGCGATGTATGATCTTCAGGTCCGTTCACCGTAGCGTCGGTTTTGTATGGGATTTGTATATCGGGGGATAAAGGAGGGAGTATGAATATTGTTACCGTGGTTTTTATGGGGGTGGTTGCTGTTTTTTCATGCGCATATGCCCAAGATGGAGGGGGCGTTTCAAGCGGTTCAGGGAATTTTGCTACCGGGGCAAACGCCACGTCTTCGACTCCTGCGTTTAAACCGCAACAGCCGAATTACCAGAATTTTGCCCCTGATTTCAGCAGGCAGACAAACGTGTATGATGCGCAAGGTCAGCCGTTGGGATATGCCGCGCCAAAAATAGGCGGTGGCGAGAATGTCTTTGATGAGTACGGAAATCCTTCCGGGTATATTAGCCAAACAGGATCCATGTACGATGAGAAAGGGAAGTTCTTGGGGTATACGACCTCACCGTCGGGCATGGCAGACTGGAATGTTTTTAATGTAACGGGAGGCAATACAACATCGCGCAATAAGTAAGTATTCTTTTATAGGGTAGGGGGTTACCAAAGACGCCGCGTGCTTTTCTTCACGCGGCTTTTTGTTGTATCGGCTCTGGTTATGTTCGGCTTTGCGTTGTGACGGGGCTAAAGCGCCGTTTCATGCGCAGGAATGGTTTTTCCCAGAAGTAGTATGAAACTGTCGCAACGATAAAAACCAGCAATAGATTCAAGGGGAATTGATTCCACCATGCGCGCGTTTCGGGGACCATGAAGAATTGTTGCCAGATATAAAGGCTATAGGAGAGCACTCCGATAAACACCATAACGGGATGATTGAGCAACCTGTACGTAAGAGAGTTTTTGCTGGTTATGGCGCTTGCCATGAAAAAAGCAACGCATAGTGCGGCAATGATATTCCCAAAAGGTACGGTAATGAATCCCCCTATAGCATTTATCGATAAATAAAACATAAGCCAGGCTATAAAGACGGTTAATAGTCTTACGGGCGCGTTTTGTAGTATTGCTGATTTCCAGAGATGCGGATGGGTTTGTTTGGCTATTGCCAGAAGGCAGCCTATCATAATACAGGGGGCGTAGGCTAAAAAGGGCGCGAGGAGAAAAAGCCCTGTGTGGGGATGGTAATATGCGATGCAGTTGACAACGGGCGCTACGCATATGATCCCCAGAGCGGTGGCGGCTATTTTTTTAAGAGATAATCGCAGGACCCACGGCCAGAAGAGATAAAACTGTTCTTCTATGGCGAGTGACCAGAGGTGTCCGAGTACGAATGTGCTGGGGATGATCAAGAAGTTGATCGTATACGTCAGAGCCATTAAGAGGGATATGCCGCTTAGTTCGATATTGAGCGGCCTGCTTAGCAGGACCATGCATGCGATGAAAAGGTAATTGACGGGGATAATCCTGAGAATTCTTCTGAGATAGAATCTGCGTACGTCAAGAGGGCCTGAAAGGGTCGTTTTTTCTTTTAAAAGCAATGTGGTGATCAGAAAGCCGCTTATAACAAAAAAGATAAGAACGCCCATTTTCCCGAAACAGAATATTGCCAGGGGGTATTTGATCCAGACCGGTATTCCATGCGCATAATGGGCGACATGATCGGCAAGGACTAAAAGTATTGAGATTGCCCGTAATCCGTCGATGGAGGGGATGCGTTTTTCTTCGGCGCGGTTATGGGACATAGTCTTTGATAGCTTCGCGCCAGGCTGTGTTACCGGATGCATTAAGATGCACCCCGTCGCCGGTAAATGCCGGATCAAGCGAGCCGTTCTTGATGAAAGAAGGGGAAAGATCGATGAACGTTACGTGTTCTTGTTCCGCCAATTGTTTAAGCGCATGATTCAGTCTTTGGATAATGCGCGAATTTATTTGGAAGTGATAGTACTTATAGAAAATGTCTTTGTGCGTGGGCAGAACGCTTTGAACAAAAATGCGCGTTTTCGGTGACTGGGTTTTGATCTGGTTAAGCAATGCTGCGTACGCATGAACTGTCCGCGGGATTGTTTTGACAGACCAATAGAGCGTATTTCCTATATTGACCGAACCTTTACAAAAAGGGGTTGCTGCGGGGATCCGGCGACTGAGAAATGAGTCAATGCGCGAGGGTACGTGAAACGGCGGTTGGTGCAAAAAGTCATTAATACCCAGCATGATAAAAATTGCTTTTGGGGTGTGTTTTTGGAGGATTTGTTGCAACCGTTTATGGGCTGTTACGGTTGTTTCTCCCGACAGCCCTGCATTTATGATAGGGATCCCGGGGAAAGCCCGTTGCCAGTTTACCATGGCAGTGAGGCTGTCTCCGAAGAATATGATATCGTCGGAAGGTTGCTGATTTGCATGGATACGATAGGGAAAGAAGAGGGATCCACACAATGATAGGAAAATAATGAATGCGGCTGTTCGGTTTTTCATGATAAGAGCCTTTGCATTATTGTAACACAAATACCTGAATTGCACATTGCTTTATTGTGTCTTTGTATCCGGCTTAGCAGTAAGGTGAAGGAATGTTGATTATTTACAAGAAATGTTTCGGGTGCGCAACATTGTATCGAACAAGCTGCTTTTGCTCTTTTTATGGAGAGATGAATATGTAGATATTGTAAGATGTTACGGGAAAGATAGCGTGCGCCTTATTTTGGCATGAAAAATGCTATGTATATAATGTTAGAGTATGTAAACAGAGTATATCGTATAAGTATAGGTATAAGGATAAGGATTTTTTACCGGCAATGTTATTCTTGAAGAAAAGTGTAGGCCCTCCGCGTAATTACCTGACGGGGGGCGTTTCTTTTTATGAACCGAACGTATATTGTAATAAAAGTCCTGGGGAGAAAGGGTGTCATGGGAGTACATAGTTGCTTGTTTTATGAAACAAAGAAAGATCTTTGCGAAATATTAATTCCTTTTTTTGAGGAGGGATTTCGTAAGCACGAGTTTTGTATCTGGATTATCGCCGAACCTTTGAGTATTGCCGATATCCGCCAGTATCTCCGCAATAAAGCGGAGTTGTGGGAGCAGTATATTGCTCAAGAACAATTACAGGTATTGAATGCGCTTGAGTGGTATACGGATATAGGGCGGTTATGTATGGATAAGTTGTCACGGAAGTGGGTATCGATCATTGAGCAAGCTCAAGCGCGGGGATTCTCCGGAATACGTGTCTGCGGCGATGCCTCATGGTTAGATATGAGATATTGGGACGAGTGGCTGGAGTATGAGCGTTCCGCCGATGAATTGATAAAAAAGAGGGATATTACTGCCCTTTGTACGTATCCGCTGCTTAAATTCAAAGAGGCGGAGACTTTTTTATTGAGCACCTGCCATAATGTGGCTGCAAAGAACCAGCATGGCTGTTTAGAGTATACGCTTTATAATAGCAAATAAGCCGCGTTTCACGAGCCTTGCGTTAATAGTGAAAACAACTTCAATGAATGTGCGATGAGTTGCGTTGTGCCCATCGCAAAGACTTGGAGTTGGTTCGTATTTGCCTACCTCGAGCAAAAGAGTACGATTCCAACGGATGTGCGTCGTCTACCCCTTGTTTTAAACTACCTGAAGATATTCGGCAGGAGGGAACTTTTTTGCAATTCTTGTTGTCTAAGGTAGTGAAAGGAGAGTACAATGGATAAAAGAACGCTTGTGAAAGGGTTAACCGTTGCAGTCGTTGGATTAGGTATAGGTAGTTTTTTAGTAACAGACGCGTATGCGTGGGGAAGGTCGCATTTTGACGAGAGGATAGTGGTTGGTTCGTCCCGGTACCATTACCGCGATGGAAGGTTTTATAGGCCGGCGTGGTTCGGTTTTCAATTCGTATTTACATCCGCTCCTGTCGGCGCTGTTGTTACCAGTCTGCCGTTTGGTTGTCGTACCGTTTTCGTGCGAGGAACACCCTATTATTACTACAACGGGGTTTATTATCGAAGACATGCTTCCGGATTTATCGTTGTTCCGGTACCGGTCGTGCAGAATACCGATGTTTCCGTTGGAGCGGTGCCGTCTTTTTCGCATGAGGCTGTGACGATCAATATCCCGAATAAGAATGGCAGCTTTACCCCGGTTACTTTAGTGAGACAAAGTAACGGATTCATCGGGCCGCAAGGAGAATATTATCCTGATAGGCCGACTGTCGAACAATTGCGAGTTCTCTATGGGAGTTAAGCGTTAATAGGAAGGCGTTTGGTACGTGACTATGCATGATATATCGGTTGATACGGTTACGCGCGCTCAGGAAGGCGACCTGAAAGCGTTTGAAGATATATATAAGGCGACATCGGGATTCGTTTATACCGTTGCGTTGCGTGTTCTTGGCAACCGGCATGATGCCGATGAAGTGACTCAGGAAGTTTTCTTGGCCGCGTACGACAATTTAAAACGTTTCCGTTTCGAGTCGTCTTTGAAAACATGGATGTATCGTATTGCGGTTAATCGCGCCCTTAATTATGCCAAAAAGATCTCCCGGAGGCGTGCCCATGAAGTGTATTCCGATGAAACCATTCAAGAAGCAGGCGCTGCTGCGGAGGCGCATACGAATAGCGATCGGGAGTTTGATGCCGCGCGTGTTCAGACGATGTTGGCTGCTCTTAATCCTGATCAACGCGCCTGCGTTATCTTGCGTTCCGTCGAAGGACTGCGCTATCACGAGATCGCCCAAACGCTCGGACTTAACATTAATACCGTTCGCACGCGACTTAAGCGTGCTCGGGAAGCTTTACTGGCTTTTAAGAAATGAGGTGATTGGCTATGGAATGTAAAAAGGTCCAGGAATTGATCCTTACGGATTATGGCGACCAGGAAATGGATAAAGCAGCGGAAAGATCGCTGATGCAACATCTTGGCCGGTGTCCTTCCTGCGAAGCATTTCTTCAAACTGTCAGGAAAACGGCGCATGATCCGTTTGTTCAGGCGCATCGTCAGCCGCCTTCGTATCTTTGGAGCCGCATCCAGGATGCGTTGGTTGAGAAGAAAATGAGCGAGGCGATGCAGCGAACCGGGGTGTGGCAACGATGTAAGGATGCGTTTTCTTTTCGTCAACCATTCCTGGGATGGGGAACCGCGTTTGCGTTGGTGATTATGGTAGCGGCAGCAGTTCGTTTGAATGTGCCGGTAAAGCAGGCCATTCCTTTGGATACGCAAGCGCAGTACGAATATTTTTCATATGTCATGACTGATACGCCGGAGGCGATGGAACGGCAAGCAGCCGGTTTCGGAACAGCGATAGAAGAGTATTTTTTGTGATGGGGAACAGATCATAGCAACCCCGCGTTGCGGGGTTTCGCTCAACAGAAGCGAGTTAAGCGGTGCCCAACCCCGCGTTGCGGGGTTTCGCTAAACAGAGGCGAGTTAAGCGGTGCCCAACCCCGCGTTGCGGGGTTTCGCTAAACAGAAGCGAGTTAAGCGGTGCCCAACCCCGCGTTGCGGGGTTTCGCTAAACAAGAGCAGTAGGTGCTCAAGGAGGGGGAGATGGTTAAACAAAGCAGAATTATCGTCTTGTTGTTGGTAGGGGTATTTGCGTTATCTATGCCGCTGGTATATGCGGTAGATGAACAAAAGCCTGAGGCAGCGGACACGGATGTTCAACATAAGGCTGAAAAAGGCATGCAGAAGCTTTTTAAGGAATTGAATCTGACGGAAGAACAACATAAACAACTTGAAGCAAATAAAACGAAACACAGAGAGGAATTGAATACGTTGATGCAGGGGATGCGAGAAAAAAGAGAGCTTATGCGGACAGAATTCCAAAAAGATCAGATTAATGAAGCGGCTGTGCGCGGGATCAATAACGAGATCAAGGGAATGCAGGGGCGTATGGCGGATTTACGGCTTGAAGGGATGTTATCGATCAGAAAGATTCTCACGCCGGAACAGTATAAAAAATTCACGGAAAAGATGGAGCAAGACAGAGGGCAATTGAAGCAGCGAATGAATAGACATAAAAAGAGTGCCGGCGGGAAAGAAGGATGTCCGGCAAGACCTGAGGCAGGAGGCGGTGGTCCTGAGCACGAATAAGGGGAATGTTTTGTGATCAAGAAAAGCCCTGCGGCGGTATGAACTTCCGCGGGGCTTTTTAGTTTGTGGTTGAAGATATGCTGCCGGGCGTTGCGCCGGTCAAGCGTAGTTGGCCATTCTCCAGTTTTCCGGCAAGCGCCCCGTTGCGGTAAAATTCAATAATGAAATCTTTTCGTTCAAGGGTGGGAAGATAGTTTTTGACTTTTTCTATCGTAAAAGAGATTATTTTCTGGAATTGATTCTCTTTTTCCGATTCCGAAAAGATACTGAATGCTTTATTGGGTATATCATAACTGACCATGATCAGTTTTTTGTCCGCTTTTATTGCGCGTAGAGAGGGGTTTAATTTCCACTTATCGAGTTCGGGATTGTTATTGTGCAGGGTAATACCGTTCTCTAAGTCTATTTGGGCGCGTAGAACGCCCCAGTCAAGGTTGGTGATATCTTTTTTTTCGGTAAGTTCTTTGGGAACTTCGGCAAAGCTCCGATACGCTCCGGCGCAGAAGATGATTAACGCGCAGAGCATAGCCACAAGACCGATTTTTTTCATGCGCCCTCCTTTTTTTGTATTATAACATACCTTCTTAAAAGTAGTATGCTTTTCATGCTTGATCATTTTGTCGGCGTATGGTTTTTGCTGTTGGCATGACCTTTGGCTTTTGATTGGACGCAGATACCTTCAATCGTTTGCGGTAGTATAGAATCATACCGAAAGAGAAGATTTGGTGTATAATAAGCGTATGCTTAACAAAGCCCAGAAGATAGCGATCCTTTCTATGCTCACTCTTATCGGTCTTGAGTTGGCAGGATTGATGTCCCTCGTATATTTTACGAAGCTTCCGTTTTTTTTCTTCATTTTTGCGGTGGTTATCAGACTTTTTTCATTCTTTTTGATCGGTGCGGTGGCGCTTTTTGCGCTTCTTACGATACTGGGGATCGAATGGTGGCGTCAGCATATGCGGGAACTCGCGCGGTTTTTCGGCACATCGGTCATTGCAACCGTCATGATCATTGCCGGGTGTATTCTGATGGGGCTTGCGATCTTTTTTGTTTTGCGTAAAGTGTACTTTACAACGTCGATCGGGCATGCGCTTGAGGCGGCCAGTATGTGGGTCGCGCGGCAATTCTATTGATCCTTCCTGCCTTGACTGGCATGGAAGCTGTGTTATACTGACCTATATGAATGATCCGTTGTTGCGTATTTTGCTCCTCGAAGACAATGCCGATGACGCTCAGCTTATTAGGATTGAGCTGCAAAAGGCAGGGATCGCTTTTGTCGATCGTTGTGTGCAGACAAAAGACGATTTCCTGCGGCAGTTGAATGAATTTAAGCCGGATGTTATTCTTGCCGATTATACTCTCCCCGAATTCAACGGTATCGCCGCGTTAGTATTAGCCCGGGCGTATGCTCCTGAATCCCCGTTCATATTTGTCACCGGTTCTATGAATGAAGAAACCGCAGTTGATTGTTTAAAATCGGGTGCCGCAGATTATGTGATTAAAGAGCGTTTGGGAAAATTGGGCGCGGCAGTCGAGAACTCCCTTCATCAGCGCGATGCCGCCCGCGAGAAGGAGCATATCCTATCCGCGCTCCGCGAAAGCAGGCGTATGCTTTCCACCTTGATGAGTAATCTCCCCGGTATGGCGTATCGTTGTAAGAATGATCAGGACTGGACCATGGAATTTGTCAGCGAAGGGTGTTTTGATCTGACCGGTTATAATCAGGCTGATCTGGTGGGGAATGCCAAGATTTCCTATGCCAAACTCATACATCCCGATGACAGGCAGCTTGTCTGGGACGCGATACAGGTTGCTCTTCAGGCGCAGAAAAGTTTCACGCTTACGTACCGGATCATTTCTGCCGGAGGAGTTTCGCGGTGGGTCTGGGAGCAGGGGAGAGGTGTTTTTTCGCAAACAGGCGAATTGGTCGCGATCGAAGGCTTTATCCTTGATGTTACGGATAGGAAGCATTCCGAAGAGCAGTTGGAAGTATTGACCCGGGACCTTATTCAGACAAACAAACGGTTAAAACAGCTGGCACTCCGTGACCAGCAAACAGGCCTTTTTAATCACCGGTATTTAACCGAAGTGATCGAAGGGGAATTCGATCGTACCCGCCGGTACGGGAATCCGTTATCGGCGATAATGATCGATATCGATTACTTTAAATCCATTAATGATGTATACGGCCATATTTTCGGCGATCTTGTGTTAACCCAGCTTGCCTCTCAGTTGAAGCGTTTGGTGCGGCAGTATGATATTGTTATTCGTTATGGGGGAGAAGAATTCTTGATCGTTTCTCCCGGTATTGACCGTAGTCGCGCGATATTCTTGGCGCAGCGTTTGCAGGATGCGGTGGGTTTATATAATTTCGGCAATAAAAAACACGCGGTTAAACTGAAAGTAAGTATCGGTGTCGCCAGTTTCCCTGAGGATAAGATCGGGAGGGGGATGGAGTTGGTTGAATTGACCGAACGTATCCTCACCCGGGTAAAAGAGAGCGGGGGCAATCGCGTATTTTCTTCGTTGGATATCAAGAAAGAGAAGACTGATGAGATCAAGGCGGAAGAAAGCGATAATGTCGTTAATTTGCGCGATAAGATCGAGAAGCTGAATAAGCGCGCGAATCGTAACCTCGCCGAAGCGATCTTTGCGTTTGCCCGTACCATCGAATTAAAAGACCACTATACCGGCACGCATGTTGAACAGACCGTGCATATTGCAACGGAGTTAGCCAAGGCGCTGAATATCCCGAAATATGAGATTGAGTTGATCAGACAGGCTTCTATGTTGCATGATTTCGGCAAGATCGGTGTCCCTGAGAAAATACTGCTTAAAAAAGGGAAGTTGACACTGCAGGAATATAATGAGATCAAAAAACATCCGAAGATCGCCGCCGATATTTTGCGGCCTATCCATATTTTCCATGCGCTTATCCCGCTGATCCTTTCGCATCACGAGCGATGGGATGGCAAGGGATATCCCGATGGCTTAAAAGGGGAGGAGATCCCTTTAGGGGCGCGCATTGTGGCAATTGCCGATGTGTACCAAGCGCTTATTTCCCGCCGGCCGTATCACAAGGCCTATTCAAAAGCCAAGGCTATGGAAATGATCAAAGAAGGCCGCGGCACTCAGTTCGATCCGCATATTGTGGATGTTTTCCTCAGGATGCTTGCCGCAAAGAAGCTGTAGTCCCTAGCCTAACGTATTGCTCATAGGGTATAGCGTGCTTCCCTCTGGCGTCTGGTGCGTGATTTTATGTACTGTTGAGCCATGACCGGTACGGTATGAGCCAGTCAGTTATTTTGGTTGCGCAATGGCGCTTTTTTGCTATAATTAGTATCTCACACGTTTACCGGAGGTTTTCATGATCGAACGATATACACTCCCGCGCATGGGGGCAATCTGGCAGGATGCATTTAAGTTTCAGACGATGCTGGCTATCGAACTCTATGCCCTGGAAGCATATGCGCGCCAAAAGAAAGTACCCCTTGCCGCGGTAAATCGCATTAAAAAGAAAGCAAAATTCAATATTGCCAAGATCCGCGCTATCGAGGAAAAAACACAGCATGATATCGTGGCTTTTGTTGCCAATGTTTCGCAGTATATCGGCCGAGATGCGCAGTATTTGCATATCGGATTAACTTCGTCGGACCTCCTTGATACGACGCTCGGTGTTCAGTTACAAGCCGCTGCGGATATCCTTCTTGATGACCTTGAACGGTTGAAAGGGGCGCTTGCCCGCCGCGCTCGCCAGTGTAAAGATATGGTTTGCATAGGAAGGACGCATGGCATTCATGCCGAGCCGACGACATTTGGTCTAAAACTTGCGCTTTGGTTCGATGAGACCTGCCGCAGCATTGAGCGTTTGAAAGAGGCTCAGCATGCTGTTGCCATGGGCAAGATCTCCGGCGCGGTAGGCACATACGCCAATGTCGGGCCGGAAGTAGAAGCGTATATTTGCAAAAAGCTCGGTCTTAGGCCCGCGCCTATATCGACGCAGGTTATTCAGCGCGACGTGTATGCGCATTATATGACTTCATTGGCGGTTACTGCCGCTACCCTTGAGCAGTTCGCGACTGAGATCAGGCATTTACAAAAAACAGAGGTTTTAGAAGTCGAGGAGCCGTTCGGTAAGGGGCAAAAAGGCTCTTCTGCAATGCCGCATAAACGCAATCCGGTTATATGCGAGCGTATATGCGGTTTAGCGCGCGTCATCCGCGGCAATGCCTTGGTGGCCCTGGAGAATGTTGCGCTTTGGCATGAGCGCGATATCAGCCATTCTTCGGCGGAGCGGATCATTCTGCCCGATTCAACCATGGCGCTTGATTATATGCTCCATAAGATGATCCAGGTGATCGAAGGGATGACGGTATATCCCGAGAATATGCTTAAAAATCTGGTTAAGACTCAAGGATTGCTTTTTTCGCAGCGCGTGCTTTTGAGCCTTATGGATAAGGGTTTGCCTCGCATGAAAGCCTATGATCTGGTTCAGCGTGCCGCTATGCGGACGTGGCGCGAAGGCATTGATTTTAAAACGCTTTTGCTCCAGGATAAGGAAGTTGCTTCCTTGGTCTCTGCCGCTGAGATGGAAAAGATCTTTAGCCTTGATTATTACCTGCGCAATGTCGACGCGATCTTTAAGAAAGTCGGCCTGTAGAAACGAATCAAAGGAAACGTAGTCCTTCCTACAATTTACTTTTTCTATGATCTGGAAAATTGAAGTTACCGATAAACCGGGTATTTTTGATGCGGTAGGCGCCGGCGTTTTGCATGATATCGCCGATTTGAATATCGCAGGTGTGCGTTCCGTGCGTTTCAGCCAGATCTATTTTCTTGAGGGTGACATTGATGAAGCATCGGTGCAGAAAATTTGCCGTCAACTTTTGGCTGATCCGGTTACGCAGGAGTATGCTCTTTTTTCCGGGGGGGCACTTGTTACCAGTGCGCGCGGGGAACGCGTCGTTGAAGTTGCGTATAACCCCGGGGTCATGGATCCGGTCGAGGAATCGGCGTTAAAGGGGATCCGCGATCTTGGCATTGAGACGGTTGTTTCCGTTAAGACCGCAAAGAAATTTGTCTTACAGGGTGAGATCAGCGAAGCGCACTTAAAGACCATATCCGATAAGCTCCTCTACAATAAACTTATTCAACATATCGTGGCCGGTCCTGCCGCAGATGAACATATGCGTCAGGGGGCAGCGTATGAGTTTTCTCTGACTACCCTTGATTTGCGCGAGGCTTCCGATAAAAAGCTTATGCAGATCAGTTCCCGGGGGCAGTTATTCTTGAATTTGAATGAGATGCGCCAGATACGGGATTATTTTAAGAAACATAAACGTAACCCTACCGATTGCGAGCTTGAGACGATCGCTCAGACCTGGAGCGAGCACTGCGCGCATAAAACGTTCCGCGGGAAGATAAACTTTTCCGAAAAAGGCAGTTCTCCGAAACTGGGGGTGCGCACGATCGATAATTTGCTCAAATCAACGATCGCAAAAGCAACCAAAGAGCTTAAAAAGCCGTGGTGCGTTTCCGTTTTTAAGGATAATGCCGGAGTGATCAGGTTCGACGAGCATAACAATATTTGTTTTAAAGTCGAGACGCATAACCATCCGTCGGCGCTAGAGCCGTTCGGAGGGGCCAATACCGGTTTAGGCGGCGTTATCCGCGATCCGCTGGGGACCGGTTTAGGCGCGCGTCCGATCTTGAATACGGATGTATTTTGTTTTGCGCCGCCGGATTATCCGTTCAGTAAATTGCCGCAAGGGACGTTGCATCCTAAACGCGTTATGAAGGGGGTCGTTTCGGGCGTGCGCGATTACGGCAATAAAATGGGTATACCGACGGTAAACGGCGCGATCCTTTTTGACGAAGGTTTTGTCGGGAATCCGCTGGTCTATTGCGGCACGGTCGGCATTATGCCGAAAGACAAGTCTTTCAAGCATGTTTCTGTCGGCGATCTTGTTGTGGTCGTTGGCGGCCGCACCGGCAGGGACGGTATTCACGGCGCGACATTCTCTTCGGGCGAATTGACGCACGAATCGGAAGTTATTTCGAGCGGCGCGGTGCAGATCGGGAATCCTATTCAGGAAAAGAAGATGGTGGAGACGATCCTGCAGGCGCGCGATAAATGTTTGTATGAGGCGATTACCGATTGCGGCGCCGGCGGGTTGTCGAGCGCGGTCGGTGAGATGGGCGCTGAGATAGGCGCTCGTGTCGATCTGGAAAAAGTGCCTCTTAAATACGCCGGGTTATCGTATACGGAAATTTGGATCTCCGAATCGCAGGAGCGTATGGTTTTGGCGGTTTCCCCCGCAAAGATCGAAGCATTGATCGAGGTATTCGCGAATGAGAATGTCGAGGCGACGGTTATCGGCGAGTTTACGAATACGAAGCGTCTCGAGCTCTTTTATAAAGGGACACGGGTATGCAACGTGGATATGAAATTCCTGCATGACGGACTTCCGCAGATAGCCAAGAAAGCCGTATACGTGCAGGTAAAGCATAAAGAGCCTCGTTTTGCTTCTCCTAAAGATTTGACCAAGACCCTGACGGGCCTTTTATCGAACTTGAATATTTGTTCGAAAGAATGGGTCATTCGCCAATACGATCATGAAGTGCAGGGTGGTTCTGTTGTTAAGCCGTTATGCGGTATTGCCAATGACGGTCCTTCTGACGCGGCGGTTTGCCGGCCGCTTTTGGACTCTTTGAAAGGGATCGTTGTTTCAAACGGGATCAATTTCAGGTTAGGCATGATCGATCCTTATTGGATGGCAGCTTCCTGCGTTGATGAAGCGCTGCGTCAGATCATTGCTGTCGGCGGTTCTCTTGATGAAGTTGCGGTGTTGGATAATTTTTGCTGGGGAAATCCCGATAAACCGGATCGTTTGGGCGGGTTGGTCCGCGCTGCGTATGGTTGTTATGAAGCTGCTAAGGGATTTGGCGTGCCGTTCATATCAGGCAAGGACAGTTTATATAATGAGTATACGGTTAAAGGCAAGTCAACGGCTATTCCCGGCACGTTATTGATCTCTGCCATCGGAGTGATGCAAGACGTATCTCAGGCGGTCTCTATGTACGCCAAGCGCGCGGGAAATCTTATCTATGTTGTCGGTTTAACGCGGCAGGAATTGGGAGGATCGCAGTATTACCGTATGCAAGGCGGTATCGGTAATAGTGTTCCCAAGGTCGATTGTATAAAAGCAAAGAAGACGTTTGCCGCGCTTT
>CAZJJL010000001.1:20747-42762 GCA_964546325.1 uncultured Planctomycetales bacterium
CGAAAACGCCGCCGGAAGGATTGGACTCTGCTCTGCATGATTGCTCGGAAGGCGGTATTGCGGTCGCTGCGGCGGAAATGGCATTTGCCGGCGGCCTTGGCATGGATCTGTTCGTTTCGGAGATCCCGTATGAATTGCCGTACACGCGTAATGACTTTTTGCTTTTTTCGGAATCAAATTCGCGGTTTATCGTTGAGGTTGAACGCAAGAATCAGAAGAAATTCGAAAAAGCATTGGCGCGTATTCCCTATGGGTTAATAGGATGCGTGACGGAGCAGCAGGAATTCATCGTGCATGGGCTTGATGGTAAGCCGTGTATCAAGGCAAAACTTGCCGACTTGAAGGAATCGTGGCAAAAACCATTGAGGTGGTAAATGCATAGTTTGCATAAACTGAAATTCAAAAAAGATTTTACCCAGGAAGATACCTGGCGGATGTTCCGTATCATGTCGGAATTCGTCGATGGTTTCGAGGTTTTATCTCAAGTCGGCAAGGCAGTCTCTATTTTCGGTTCTGCCCGTTCGACTCCCGATAATGCCTATTATAAGCTCGCCGAGGAGGTCTCGTTTTTGATCGCCAAGGCGGGATTTGCCGTTATAACCGGCGGAGGGCCGGGGATCATGGAGGCAGGCAATAAGGGGGCGCATCGTGCCGGCGGGCATTCGATCGGGTTGAATATCCAGCTTCCTTTGGAGCAGCGGGCAAACGATTATATCGATACGCTGCTTAATTTCCATTACTTTTTTATCCGCAAAGTTATGTTTGTCAAATATGCCAAGGCGTTCGTTATTATGCCGGGCGGTTTCGGGACCTTGGATGAATTTTTTGAGTCGATCAATCTTATTCAGACGGAGCGTATTCCCCGGTTCCCGGTCATACTTTTCGGATCGGAATATTGGAGAGGAATGAACGACTGGCTTTTAAAGACGGTTTTGAAAAACGGCTGTGTCAGCAAAGAGGATCTTGAGTTGTTCACGGTTGCCGATAAGCCAAAGGATGTTGTTGCGATCATTAAGAGATTTTACGCGTCCCGCCGTTTGCGGGGGAAGATATAAGGAGTCAGAGGACGGATGAAAACACCGAATGTCTGCGTTTTGCGTACCGCGGGCACTAATTGCGATAAAGAGACCGCGTTTGCGTTTAGTTTAGTGCAGGCCAATCCTACGCTGGTGCATATTAACGCCCTTGTCCAGAAAGATGTGCTGCTGGATGATTTTCAGATCTTGGCGATCCCCGGCGGATTCAGTTATGGAGATGACATCGCTTCGGGGAAGATCTTTGCCAATGAACTTCGTTATAAACTTGCCGAAGATGTGGCCCGATTCATCCGGGATGGGAAGTTGATCATCGGTATTTGTAACGGATTTCAGATACTGGTAAAAGCGGGGATCCTTCCGGGAGCGGAAAATAAGTTTATTCAGGAAACAAGTTTGATCCGCAACGACTCCGATAAATACGAGGACCGTTGGGTGTATTTGTCGTCACCGGGGCGTAAAGGTGCCGCGTCACCGGTTCAGTGCGTTTGGACGAAAGATTTGCCGGAGATCATCTCGATGCCGGTTGCCCATGGAGAGGGGAAGTTTGTTGCGTCGTCGAATGCGGTTATGGAACGTCTTATGAAGAACGGGCAGGTTGTTTTTCAATATTGTAACGAACAGGGGGCTTTAGCGGGATATCCGTATAATCCGAATGGCGCCGAGCGCAATATTGCCGGCATTTGCGATGAAACGGGCCGCATTTTCGGCCTCATGCCTCATCCCGAACGTCACATGCAGCCGACACAGCATCCCCGCGCGACTGAGTTCAGAGGGAAAAAGATCGGAGACGGGCTTCTTATTTTTAAGAACGGAGTTGATTATGTTCAAAAACATTTCTAACGACGAGCCGCGGGAATTCTGCGGATTGTTCGGGGTTACCGGGCATAAGCAGGCGAGCTGGCTGACGTATTTAGGATTATATTCTCTCCAGCATCGGGGGCAGGAAGCCTGCGGTATCGTGACCAATAATAAAGGGAACCTGACCATCCATAAAGAAATGGGATTAGTCAGCGACGTTTTTAATGAGCGGGTTTTGAATACGTTGAAGGGAGATGCGGCGATCGGGCATGTACGGTATTCGACGACAGGGTCAAGCGTCTTGAAGAACGCCCAGCCGCTTTTGATCGACCACGCAAAAGGCTCGATCTGTATCGCGCATAACGGCAATCTCGTTAATTCTTTCGAGTTGCGGCAGTATCTTGAAAAAGTCGGCTCTATCTTTCAGACGACAACGGATTCAGAGATCATCATGCATCTGATGGCAAAGGCAAAATCTTCAAAACTTGACGAAAGCCTTATTTACGCTTTAAAGCGCATCAAAGGGGCGTATTCGCTTTTATTGATGGATAAAGATTATGTTATCGGGGTGCGCGATCCGATGGGTTTTCGCCCTTTGTGGCTCGGTAAGCTGGGGAAGTCCTGGTGTTTTGCTTCTGAAACCTGCGCGTTTGATCTGATCGGCGCGCGTACCGTCAGAGAAGTAGAACCGGGAGAGATCATCTTTACCAGTAAAACAGGGATCCGTTCGGTCAGACCCAAAGAGCTTGTTTCATACCGCCAAGCGCATTGCGTGTTCGAGCATGTTTATTTTGCGCGTCCCGATTCGCTTGTTTTTGGCGAGAATGTACACCAGGTCAGGAGAAAGCTTGGCGAGCAGCTCGCCAAAGAGTATCCGGTCAAGGCAGATTTTGTCGTTCCGGTGCCTGATTCCGGATTTTCCGCGGCCCTAGGATACGCGCAGGCTTCGGGTATCCCTCTTGAAATGGGCATTATCCGTAATCACTATGTCGGCAGGACCTTTATTCAGCCGGCGCAGAATACGCGTGATTTGAGCGTGCGGGTGAAATTCAATATCTTACGGGAAGTTTTAAAAGGCAAGCGTATTGTTATCGTCGATGATTCGATCGTGCGCGGAACGACATCGCGTATCCGCGTGCGTAATCTGCGGAAGGCAGGCGTTAAAGAAGTGCATTTGATGATCTCATGCCCGCCGCATCGTTTCCCCTGTTTTTACGGGATCGATTTTCATCGTTCAACGGAACTTATTGCCAACCGATATGAATCCGTTGATAAGATCAGACAGTATTTGGATGTTGACAGCCTCGGGTATTTAAGTTTAGAGGGGATGCTCTCTTGTTTTAAGCATTGCGCGCGGGCATATTGCACTGCCTGTTGGACGGGAAAATATCCGATAAGCGCCGAGAAGCGTCACAGTAAATTTTCGCTAGAATTGCGTTGCTGCGGACAGGGAGAAATTCAGAATGCCTAAGATCACCTATAAAAAAGCGGGAGTCGATATAGAATCCATGGATGCGTTCAAACGCCGCATTAAACCGTTGGTCCGTTCGTCTTTCCGGCCTGAGGTGCTTAAGGATATCGGCGGATTCGGAAGTTTTTTCCGGCTGCAAAAAAATAAATATAGAGATCCCGTTCTTGTTTCTTCCGCTGACGGTGTGGGCACAAAGCTTAAGATCGCGGAGCTTGCCAAGAAGCATGATACGGTCGGCATTGACGCGGTTGCTATGAACGTGAACGATATTTTATGCGTCGGCGCCGAACCGCTCTTTTTTCTCGATTATGTCGCGTTTTCAAAGCTCAGTATGCAGGCGTTGCATGATATTGTCAAAGGTATCAATGAAGGGTGCTTGCAGTCGGGATGCGCCTTGATCGGCGGAGAAACAGCGCAGATGCCGGATATGTATAAGCCGGGCGAATATGATATCGCCGGTTTTTGCGTAGGCGTTATCGAGCGCGAGCGGGCTATCGATGGGTCCAAGATCTCTCCGGGAGATGTTATTATCGGTTTGGCTTCAAGCGGTATTCATTCAAACGGATATTCCTTAGTGCGAAAAGTTTTGAGTAGCGCCGAGTTACGAAGGATGGCGCATGAGTTGCTGACTCCTACGCGGATTTATGTTAAACAGATTTTGGCCTTGCTGCACATTTTTAATGCCGGCCGTATCCCGCAGATCACCGGGATCGCGCATATTACCGGCGGCGCGTTCTATGATAAGATCAAGCGTATTTTGCCTGCGACGGTGGATGCGCGTATCTATAAAGGTAGCTGGCCGGTCCCCGCGATCTTTAAATTAATTCAGGCGAAAGGGGCTCTTGAAGACCGTGAAATGTATCATACCCTGAATATGGGTGTTGGTATGGTTTTAGTGGTGAGGCCGCAGATCGTTGAGGGGGTATTGGCTGGTCTGGACCGATTAAAGGTTAAGGCCTGGCGCATCGGAGAGATCGTTAAAGGCAAAAGAGAAGTCTCAGTAGTTTAGTACAGAGGAGGTGTTCCATGGGGTTGATACAACTTATCGTTATCATTGCTATCGTGTTGTTCTTCTCGGGGATCAAGATCGTCCGCCCGACGCATCGCGGGGTCATCGAGCGGGTTGGAAAATATAACCGGTTTGCTCATCCGGGGTTCAATTGGGTAATCCCTCTTATTGAGAGGATATTTCAGGTTAATGTAACGGAGCAGATGGTTGATGCAGAGCCGCAGGAAATCATCACCTTCGATAACCTTAACGCGAAAGTCGACGCGCAGGTTTATTTCAAAGTTAAGCCCGATGAAGAGAGTATTAAAAGTTCCCAATATAATGTCTTTAATTATCAGTACCAGATCGTTAATCTTGCTCGCACGACGTTGCGTAATATTATCGGCACGATGACGCTTAAGTCAGCCAATAGCGAGCGCGGCAAGATCAACCAGGAATTGCATAATACCTTGCGCGATGAAACGTCCCATTGGGGTTTGGAGATCGTTCGTACCGAGCTTAAAGAGATCGATCCTCCGAAAGATGTTCAGGAGACGATGAATAAGGTCGTTAAGGCCGAGAATGAGAAGGTCGCGGCAGTTGATTTTGCGACGGCGACGGAAACCGCCGCTGACGGCCAGAAGCGCGCGGAGATCAAAAAAGCCGAAGGTATCAAGCAGGCGCGTATTTTGCAGGCTGAAGGTGAGGCTGAAGCGATCAAGTTGGTTAACGAAGCAGCCGAAAGATATTTTGTCGGTAACGCGCAAGTGCTGCGGAAACTTGAGGCGGTGGAGAAGTCGATTCAGAATGATACGAAAGTTGTTATTCCCGCGAATACGGAAGTAGTGAATGTTATCGGTGAAATGGCTGGTGTTCTTCCGTTACGGAAGAATGATAAATAGGTTTACGGTACGGGTTTCAAGGTCATAAAGTCATAATGTCACAAGTTTTTGTCGTGGGTCGTGTGTATTGAGTATTGTGTTTGTTTTCCGCCGGAGGCGGGGTAGGCAGTGTATAGCAACGGCAGCGCGCGGGTGGATTGGCATGTTTGGAGCTTCCCTGCGAGAAATATGACAAGCCAGGACCCGCGACCGTGGCAGATTGAATAAATTATGAAAATTCTTGTTGTAGGATCTGGTGGCAGAGAACACGCGTTGGTCTGGAAGATCGCGCAGTCGCCGTTAGTTAAAAAAATATTCTGCGCGCCGGGTAATGGCGGTATTGCTCAACTTGCCGAATGCATTGATATTAAAGCTGAAGATGTTGCCAGGCTCTTAGAGTTCGCCCGCAAGGAAAAGATCGATCTGACCGTTGTTGGCCCGGAAGTAGCACTTGCTGCGGGCATTGCCGATGCATTTCAGAAAGCCGGTTTAAAGGTTTTTGGCCCTCAGAAAAAAGCCGCTACCTTGGAGGCCAGCAAGGTTTTCTCTAAGCAGTTGATGAAGAAGTATGGAGTACCGACTGCGGCGTTTGAAGTTTTTGACGATCCTGCGTCAGCGCATGCCTATATTGAAAGAATAGGCGCGCCTTGCGTGGTCAAGGCTGATGGTTTGGCTGCCGGAAAAGGCGTGGTTGTTGCAAAGACCGTTGAAGAAGCAAAACAAGCAGTCACTTCAATGATGCAGGAGAAGATCTTCGGTGAAGCCGGTAGCGCTGTTATTGTCGAGGAATGTCTTGTCGGGGAAGAAGCGTCGATTTTGGTCATTACGGATTCAAAAACCGTGATACCGCTTGCCTCGGCGCAGGATCATAAGCGTATTTTTGATAATGACCAAGGGCCTAATACCGGCGGCATGGGCGCGTATTCTCCCGCACCTGTTGTAACCGACGCTCTTTTGAAGGAAATTTTAGAAAAAATTATTTATCGCACGGTTGATGGGTTAGCACAAGAAGGTATAGGCTATCAGGGGGTTTTATACGCCGGAGTTATGGTGACGAAGGATGGCCCTAAGACCCTTGAATTCAACGTGCGTTTTGGCGATCCCGAAACGCAGGCGATCCTTCCGCGTATGCAATCCGATTTTGTTGAAGTTATGCTTGCCGTAGCAAACGGGGTTTTGAGTAAAGTTGAGCGTGCCGGCGGGATACGATGGGATTCCGGCGCGTGCGTTTCAATTGTGTGCGCTTCCAAAGGATATCCGGGTGATTATGAGAAAAATAAAGAGATCACCGGGCTTGCTGAAGCAGGAAAACTTGATAACGTCGTTGTGTTCCATGCGGGGACAAAACTACAGGGAAACAAAGTAGTTACCAGCGGCGGGCGCGTCTTGGGGGTTACCGGAAAAGGCGCATCGGTGAAAGAGGCGATCGATACGGCCTATCGAGCGGTCCATTGCATACATTTTGATGGAATGCAGTTTCGCAAAGATATCGGAAGCCGAGCGTTGGGACGAAATTCGTAACGTTTGGCTTGGCTGGTTTTTCGCAGGACGTGGGAGTCCGCGAGCGGGCATGGTTCGCCTGTAGAATGCTTCCAGCGAGAGCGAGCGAGACGACCCGAGCGAAGATTTTCCACGCTGGGAAAATCAAACGATCCTGCAAAAAATTAGACAAGACAAACGTGGGAGGAAATATGGTTAATAGAAAAGTCGCGATTTTAATGGGAAGTCAATCTGACTCTGAGACAGTTAAAGAGGCCACGGAGATCTTAAAGCAATTCAATGTGCCGTATGCGGCAAAAGTTCTGTCTGCTCATAGGACCCCGAAAGAGGTGGAAGCGTTCGTAACGGACGCGCAGAGATCGGGAGTGAAAGTTTTTATTGCGGCTGCAGGCGGTTCGGCGGCGCTTGCGGGAGTTATTGCCAGCCACACAACCCTTCCGGTCATCGGTATCCCTATGGAGACGTCGAATCTCAACGGAATGGATTCGTTGTTATCGACCGTGCAGATGCCGGCAGGTATTCCGGTGGCTTCGATGGCGATCGGAAAGGCCGGAGCCAAGAACGCGGGCCTTTTTGCGGTTGCGATCCTTTCGGTTTCCGACGCGGCTCTTGCGGAAAAACTTGCGGAATACCGCAGCGCGATGCGCGAGAAGATATTAAAGACAAAATTGGATCTGTAATGAAAACAAAAGTGGTTCATGTTGGTCTCGGGCCGTTTGACCCGAATGACAAAAATCTTGTCCTTGCGGCAAAAACCGTTGCCAAGGGAGGGTTAGTAGTCATTCCGACGGAAACGGTGTATGGCATTGCCTGCAATATGCAGAATAAGAAAGCGGTCGAGAGGCTTTATGCTATAAAAGAACGCCCCAAAGATAAACCGTTTACCGTGCACATCGACCGTAAGGACCGCGTTGAGGAATTTGTTCCGTTTATTCCTGTTGTAGCGTATAAAATGATGGTTAAATTCTGGCCGGGTCCGCTGACGCTCATTTTTAACGCAAAACAAGGTACGGTCGGTATCCGTATGCCTGATGATGAGGTGGCGGCATCGATCATCGCCAGGGCTGTTGTTCCGGTTGTGTGCCCTTCGGCTAATATTTCCGGAAAACCAGCGCCGCTGACTTTTGACGATGCTATGCGTGATCTGGATGGGTTAGTCGATTTGGCAGTGGATGCCGGTCCCGCCCGTTTGGGAGTCGAATCGACTATTGTCGATGTGACCGGGGAAGTCCCGCAGATCATAAGGCCCGGGGCTATTACTACCGAAGAGATCGATCAGGTGCGCGCCAAGAAAACCGTGCTTTTTATTTGTACGGGGAATTCCTGCCGGTCCGTTATGGCAGAAGGGCTTTTGAAAAAGATCTTGCAGGAAAAAGGGCGCACGGATGTCGAAGTCATTTCCGCCGGTATTATGATGCTTTTGGGGATCGGAGCAACGAGCGCTACCAAAGAAGTGCTGCGTACCGAAGGTATCGATGTTTCAACGCACCTTTCCCGCAAGGTTTCCATGGATATGATCAGGCGCAGCGATCTTATCCTGGTGATGGAGAAATTACACGAGGAAAAGATATTGCAGCTTGTTCCCGACGCTAAAAATAGGGTGTTTTTATTAAGGGAATTTGCTAAAATAGACGGAGCTAGTTTAGGAATAGAGGATCCCATCGGCAAACCGGTGGAATTCTATCACAAGACTATGCAGACGATCAAGGAAGCTGTTATGAGGGTTAGCGAGGTTATATGAAAAAACTACTTATTGCATCGGATCATGCGGGTTTTGCATTAAAGGAAGATCTTATCGCGTATCTTAAAAGGAAGCGCAGTCTTACGGTGATCGATTTGGGTACGCATTCGTTGGACCGCTGCGATTATCCGGAATATGCCGCAAATCTAGCACGGCAGATCTCGCTTAAAAAAGCGCCGCGCGGGATCCTTATTTGTAAAACAGGCATCGGTAATTCTATCGTCGCCAACCGTTTCCCCGGCGTGCGCGCGTCATTATGTTATAATACAGAGGCGGCGCAATTGACGCGGGAACATAACGACAGCAACGTGCTTGTTTTGGGATCGGGGTTTGTGAATTCCCGTCAGGCAGCGCAGATCACCGATATATGGTTAAAAACTAAATTCATGGGAGAGCGCCATGCGAAGCGCTTGGCTTTAATCAAAAAAATAGAAAAGGAAATAGGGTGTAGGATAAAATGAAACATATTAAATCAATCGATCCGGAAGTATATCACGCTATTAAGAACGAAATCGTACGTCAGGAAGAGAATATCGAGTTGATCGCTTCCGAGAATTTCACCACGCTGGCTGTTTTTCAGGCGCAAGGTTCGGTATTGACCAATAAATACGCGGAAGGATATCCCGGCGCTCGCTGGTACGGCGGCTGCGTTAACGTTGATGTCGTTGAGCAGCTTGCGATTGACCGCGTTAAAGCGCTTTTTGGCGCTGAACATGCGAATGTGCAGGCGCATTCCGGCACGCAGGCGAATATGGCGGTGTATTACGCGCTCTGCCAACCCAAAGATACCGTTCTGGCACTCGATCTGGCATGCGGCGGGCATCTTTCCCATGGGCTCTCGCATAACTTTTCCGGGATGTTCTACAACATTGTCACCTATGGGTTGGACCGCGCGACAGAGCAGCTTGATTATGATGCTATCGCAAAGCTTGCGAAAGAACATAAGCCGAAAATGATCTTGGCCGGGGCATCGGCATATCCTCGTCGGATCGATTTTGTAAAATTCCGCCAGATAGCCGATTCAGTCGGAGCGTATTTGTTCGTGGATATGGCGCATATCGCGGGTCTTGTAGCGGCGGGCGAGCATCCAAGCCCCGTACCGCACGCGCATTTTGTTTCTTCAACGACGCACAAAACGCTTCGCGGCCCGCGCGGCGGGTTTGTGCTGTGTCAGAAAGAATTTGCCAAGAAACTTGATTCGCGTATTTTCCCCGGTATTCAGGGGGGGCCTTTGATGCATGTTATTGCCGCTAAAGCCGTCGCTTTTAAAGAGGCAATGGCTCCGGAATTCAAAGGGTATCAGCAACAGATCGTCAAGAACGCAAAAACCCTGGCTCAGGAGATGTCGAATTTCGGTTTTCGTATTGTCTCCGGAGGGACCGACACGCATTTAATGCTTGTTGACCTGACCAAAAAGAACATTACGGGCGCGGAAGCGTCAAAGTTACTGGAAGAAGTCAATATTACGGCGAATAAGAATCTTATTCCCTTTGATACGCAGACGCCTCAGAAAACCAGCGGTGTCCGGCTGGGCACTCCGGCAGTCACGACCCGCGGAATGAAAGAGCGCGAAATGAAGTTGATCGCTACCTATATCAATGACGCGATCGAAGCGCGGCTTGATCAGGCGAAATTAAAAAAGATAAAGGATATGGTATTAGATCTGACGCGGGCATTCCCGTTATATCCTGAATTGCGCAATGCATAAGAAGAAAAAGAACGTACATCATTCGCGTCCCAGCTGGGATGTCTATTTTATGGAGATGGCTACCCTTGTTGCCAAGCGCGCCACGTGTTTACGCAGGCAAGTCGGCGCTGTGTTGGTGCGGGATAAAAAGATCCTGGCGACCGGTTATAACGGCGCTCCGTCAGGTTTAGCGCATTGCCTTGATATCGGTTGCGTGCGCGAGAAATTAAAGGTCCCTTCCGGCCAGCGGCATGAACTCTGCCGCGGGCTTCATGCGGAACAGAATGTCATCCTTCAGGCTGCGTTGCATGGAGTCAGCACCAAAGGAAGCGTCATTTACATTACGCATCAGCCGTGTGTTATCTGCGCAAAAATGCTTATTAACGCCGGGATCAAGGAGATCGTTATTGCCGGCGATTATCCCGATGAGTTAGCGCAGGAATTCTTGCGCGACGCAAAGCTTTTGCTACGTAAGGCGGAGGTGGCTTAATGAGATGCCCATTTTGCGGACATAAAGAAGATAAGGTCGTTGATTCCCGCGCAACTCAGGAAGAATCGGCAATCCGGCGCCGCCGGGAGTGTTTGCGTTGCACGAAACGGTTCACGACATACGAGTATGTCGAGGATATATCGTTGATGGTCATTAAGAAGGACGGTAGGAGAGAGTCGTTTGACCGCAAGAAGATACTTTCGGGTATAGTAAAAGCGTGCGAAAAGCGCCCTATTAGTATCGAGCGGATGGAAGAGCTTGTTACCCAGGTTGAGCGCGCTATCCAAAAGAAGCCTGACCGGGAAATCGAAAGTACCCGGATCGGGGAATTGATCATGGAAAGGCTCAAAGACCTGGATGATGTTGCCTATGTGCGGTTTGCTTCCGTATACCGGCAATTTAAAGATGTCGGACAGTTCATGTCGGAACTCAACGATATCCTGCATAAAGAAAAATCAAAGAAGAAAAAACGTATCCCGTAAAGGAGTTTTCGCCGTTATGATCGAAGTTGAATTAAGCAAAATAGTTATCGATGAAAAACGCCACGACCAGCTTATCGTGTTGAAAGAAAAACAGGGGCCGCGGCTTTTGCCGATCGTTATCGGTTTACATGAGGCTTCCGCGATCAAACTTAAGATCAGCGGTTTTACGCCGCCGCGTCCGTTGACGCACGACTTGTTATATGCGACGATTGAGCATCTTGATGCGGCAATCGACCATATTGTCATTGATAGGCTTGAAGAGAGCACGTTCCACGCCAAGATCATCCTCAAGAATAATGCGGGTCAGCTTAAAACCATAGACGCGCGGCCTTCGGATAGCATCGCGCTGGCAGTACGCGCGCACGCGCCGATCTTTGTCGAAGACGAAATAATCGACCGCGCACAGACATTTAAAAAACAGCCGTAATTGGCGCATGGTTTTCTCTATCCATCCCGAGGTACAACGACTTTTACGACAGGTCCATACGTTTGCCTTAGCGCGAAACGTCCGCCTTTTTATTGTAGGCGGATTCCTGCGCGATCTCCTCTTAAAACGCCGCAAAGAAAACCCGGATATCGATTTTTGTTTAGCGCGCGGAGGGCTTGCCTTTGGCAGGCAGTTGGCGACGCATCTGCATGCGGGCTATGTGGTGCTTGATGCTGAAAATAAATCATGCCGCGTCGTTAAAAAGATACAGGGCGGCATGATTACGCTTGATTTCACTGATTTCCGGGGCAAAGACCTCTCCGATGATCTTCTCCATCGGGATTTTACGATCAACACGCTGGCGGTTGCGCTTGAGGAAGCCGTACAAAAGACGTTTTCCCTGTCAGACCTTATTGATGTTGCCGGCGCGCAGGCTGATATGCGCCGCAACGTGATCCGCATGGCGTATGCCGGGTCATTTGATGAGGATCCGTTACGCATAATCCGCGCTTTGAGCATGTCCGCACTATTCGGTTTTGCGATCGAAAAAAAGACCGCGCAAACCATGATCAAAAAACGCGCATTGCTCGGCGCTGTTTCGTATGAGCGGATCCGCGACGAGTTATTCAAGATATTCTCTTCATCCCGTTCGTATCAATATGTCAAAGGCCTTGATGACGCAGGGATCCTTTCGGTTATCCTCCCCGAGCTCAACTGCATGCGTAAGGTAGCGCAAGGACCGTACCATCACCTCGATGTCTGGAAGCATTCGCTGGAGTCGTTAAAACAGTTCGATCTTTTATGCGCGCGATTTAAGAAAGACGCTCAGATGGCCGCTTATTTGGAACAATCCATCGGCGGGGAGCGTTCACGTCGGGCATTGATCGCTCTTGCCATGATACTGCATGATATCGGTAAACCCGGCACGAAGAGAAGGCGTGACGGGAAAACGGTTTTTCGCGGGCATGAACGCTTGGGAAGGGATATGGCCCGGGAGATCGCCCGGAAGTTGAAACTTTCAAACGATGAGACGCATGCTTTATGCGGGATGGTTTTCTGGCATTTGCGGCCCGGTTATCTTGGCGATTTTAAGAAAGTGACCCCGCGTGCCGCGTTTCGTTATTTCCGTGATACTGCCGAAGAAGCGGCAAGTACGCTTGTGTTATCGCTTGCTGATCAGCGGGCGACCCGCGGACCATTGACTACGGAGGCTTCTCGCCTGCAACACGAACGTATTTGTTCCGGTTTGATAAAAGAATTTTTCCGACGTAAGAACGCGGTCGAGTTGCCGCGTTTATTGAACGGCGATGAGGTTATGAAGATATTCAAACTGCAGCCGTCGGCGTTGGTGGGAAAAGTTTTGCGTCATGTTGCCGAGTTGCAGGCGATCGGTAAGATCAAGACAAAAGAAGAGGCGATCCGCGCTGCGGGAAAAGTAATAAAGAAGCAAGGGCGCTGATCGGGGTTCATCGCTCATCGATAGAGTTCGTTCGCAATGGGTGTATGCTTCAAACGCATTCTTGTTAAGGTTCGTGTCCGTTGTTGAGAAAAACTATGGGCCGCGAATAAACTTTCAAGCCTTGCACATTCTATTAAGGTATGAACATTCCCACAAGCCGCATTGTCGCGATAATCGCAAAGATCAAGGCGCATATGAAACAGTTCACCGTTCCTTCGGTGACCCTTGTTTCTGACCGTAAGGATCCGTATCTTGTGCTCATATCGTGTATTTTAAGTTTGCGTACCAAGGATAAAACAACCATTGATGCCTGCGATCGCTTATTCCCTAAAGCCGATACGCCGCAGGCGATGCTGAAATTATCGCACGCGCGTATCGCAAAGCTTATTTATCCGGTCGGTTTCTATAATACCAAAGCAAAGACCATCCGCGAGATAAGCGCGCGCATTCTTAAGGATTTCCGAGGAAAAGTTCCTCGCACGCCTGAAGGACTTTTGAGCCTTAAAGGTGTCGGGCTTAAGACCGCCAATCTTGTTTTGGGGCTGGGGTATCATATTCCTGCGATCTGCGTCGATACGCATGTGCACCGGATCCCCAACAGGTTAGGCTGGATAAAAACGAAAACGCCTGAAGAGAGTGAAGAAGCTTTGAAACAAATCATCCCCAGAAGGCTGTGGATTGAGCTTAATACGATCCTGGTCACCTTTGGTCAGAATATTTGTTTGCCGGTCTCTCCCTGGTGCAGCAGATGTGCGGTCGGGAGAGCGTGCCCGCGGATCGGAGTGCGTATATGCAGATAAAAACGTCGCGGCTCCGGGGAGTGAACCTGGGCGGTTGGTTGATGATGGAGGGATATATCCTCGGCGGCCGCAATATCGCCGAACAAGAGTTCAAGGCTGATTTTAAGAAGCGTTTTGGCGCACGCGGACTTAAAGATTTTGAAAAGGCATTTCGCAGTTCCTTTATTCAGGAGAAAGATTTCAAGAACCTGGCGGCTATGGGTGTTAATTGTGTCAGGCTTCCGTTTAACTACAGGCTTATTGAGAACGCCCCTGAAGGGTATCAATATTTTGATAAAGCTTTTTTGTGGGGGGAGCGCTATGGGATCGGGATTATTCTTGATATGCATGCGGCTTGCGGCGCTCAAAATTGCGATTGGCACAGCGACTCTTTAGGCCGCGCACAATTATGGGAAAAAGAGGAGTTTCGCGACCGCATGGTGGCGTTATGGCAAAAGGTGGTTACGCGATATAAGCATGAGGAAGCGCTGATCGGGTATGATCTTTTGAATGAGCCGGTGCTGGGGGGTAAATCGACAAACCTCTTAAAGAAGATATACCGGACGCTTATCCGGCGATTGAAGGAGATCGATAGAAGGCATACGTATTTTCTTGAGGGGAGCCTTTGGTCTCAGCGGATCGATTTTCTCGCCGATATTCTCGAAGAGAATGTTTCTGTAAGTATTCATGCGTATCAGCCGTTACATTATACCTTTAACTTTGTGCCGTTTAAGTCCTATCCCGGGTTGATCCAGTGTCAGCGATGGGACCGCAATGTACTTATGAAGTATTTGTCCGGGTACGCTCAATTCGCCAGAAAACATAACGTTGATATTTTTGTGGGAGAGTTCGGGATCAATTGGCGCGGCGGGCATTGGGGAGAGTGCGCGTATCTTCGGGATATTTTAAAAGCATTCCATGCGTATCACTTCGGATATGCCTATTGGACATATAAGGCGGTTGCGCAGCAGTGTTTTCCTGACGGGTTGTACCAATATGTGGATAATCCTTCGTCGGTTCGCAGGGAAGTGCCTGTGTTCGGATGGGAGTTTTATAGTGACTGTTGCAAAACAGCGCGAAAAGAGCTTCTCGCCGGCTGGGATACGTCTGCGTATGTGGAGAATAAAGGATTGATTACGGTTTTATCAAAGTTTTTGGAGACAGGGGCTTTATGAGCAATGCGCGATGAATCATGAATTCATGATGGTACCCGGAGAAATGTAAGGTATCCAGGAAAGGACCTATGCTTAATCGAGAAGAGATACTACAGTTAGTTAAAGAAAAAAAATTAGTACAGGGGTATATTGATCTTGATACGCAGGTGACCCCGAATGGGTTTGACCTTACCGTTGAATTACTCTATGAGTTCGATGAGTCCGGGTCGATTGATTTTTCGAACAAAGAGAGGGTTATTCCCAAAGGCAAAGAGCTTATTCCGCTGAAAGGAGATCCGGCTGATACGCATGGTTGGTGGCATTTGGCGCGGGGAGTCTATAAAGTGCGAACTAATGAAGTTGTTTCCATTCCGCTTGATCTTACCGCTTCAGCATCGACTCGAACCACTCTTTTACGCATGGGTGCTTTTACGCAGCACGGCCTTTGGGATGCGGGATTTACCGGAAAGAGCGAATTTATCCTGATCGTGGAGAATCCGTTTGGTATCCGGTTGAAACAGAATGCCCGCATTGCGCAGCTGGCTTTCTTTAGAATGAAGGAGACGGAAAAAGGATATGATGGGGTTTATAAAAACATACTCTAGAGGATCGCCTGTCCATCCGCTTTTATTTCAAAGGTGCGGGATCCATGCCTGTCGGCGCACTTCTGCGCCTTGCTTAAAACAGCAAAACTATCCGCGGATTTGTTCGAGAATGCAGAGAGCTATACTTGGTAGTTTATTGATGATTTTTTCCTCAACAGGCATTCTTTTTGCCGATACCGTTTATTTGAAAAACGGCCGGAATATGGAAGGTATTGTAAAAAAACAAACCGCTCAGGATATAGAGCTTGAGGTCGGTTTCGGTGTAGTGACCTTTCAATCAAAAGAGATCCTGCGTATCGAAAAATCGAACCCTCAGCAAACGCAGCGTATCATGGACAAGTGGCAGGAGCAGCATAAACAGGTTGAAGAGGTTGCGCAAACTCAACAAGAGGCGCCGGTCGTTTCGAAACAACCGAAGGACCTTAAGACTATCGTCAGCCCTTTGGACGGGCCGCATATCCTTTTAAAGGCGCTTTTGAACTGGTCGATCACCGTGCCTTTGATGCTTGATACGGGAGCGTCGCTTGTTGTTTTGTCGAAAGAAGTCGGGGATAAATTGAATATCGATACGCAGCAGCCTAAGACCGTCGTATTCTTGCAGATCGGCGACGGAAGCAAGGTTAAGGCAGCCTATACCGTTTTAAAAAGCATCAATATCCAAGGGGTCGAGGTCAGGGATATCGATGCGGCGGTGCTTCTTGATGATAAGGGGAAATTCGAGAACGCAAGCGGTGTCCTGGGGATGTCATTTCTGAACCATTTCAATATTAAGACCGACCGGAAAGAAAAGAAATTCATTCTGGAAAAAATAGGAGACTGATCGTGGAGATAAAAGGAGTCGCAATCGAAGTGATACAGGATGATTTGACCGGTTTAAGCGTTGATGCGATCGTTAACGCCGCTAATAATAAACTTATCATGGGCGGAGGTCTTGCCGCGGCGATCAAGCGTAAAGGCGGCGCAGGTATTGAAGAGGAAGCGATCGCGCAGGGGCCTATCCAGATCGGACAAGCGATCCCCACAAGGGCAGGCGCGTTATCGTGCCGTTTTGTTATTCATGCGGCGACTATGGGTATGGATTTTAAGACCGATGAGCATAAGGTTCGCGTATCGTGCCGTAACGCTTTGCGCGTTGCTGCAACGTTAAAGCTTTCTTCCGTGGCGCTTCCCGCGTTGGGATGCGGCACGGGCGGTTTTGCGTATTTGGCTTCGGCAAAAGTTATGGCCCAAGAAGTCTTGCGTTTTATCCGCGAAACAAAAAATAACACGGTACGCAAGATCATTTTCTGTCTTTTTGATACAGAAGCTTTTACGATATTCCAAAAGGGCGTTTTAGGGTATTTGAAACATGTTACCGAGGAATTATACGGCGGTCCGTTTGTAACGGTCGACGCGAGATAGCGCCTGATTCAATAGTTAGTATTGAGCGGAGTAATCCTCCTTTTGGGTATGCGTTGCCGGGAGGTTTTGTTGATTACGGGGAGAGTCTTGAGGATGCGGTCCGGCGGGAAACACGGGAAGAGACCGGGATGGAATTGACCGAGATGCGGCAGTTTCATACGTATTCTGACCCCGCGCGTGATCCGCGGTTTCATACCATCGGAACGGTGTATATCGGAAGAGGGCAGGGAATACCGAAGGCCGGCGATGATGCCGCTGGTTTAAAAGTAGTGAAACTTCCCGAAATAGAGAAGCTTACTTTTGCGTTTGATCATAAAACAATCATTCAGGATTATATGCGTTTTAAGAAAGAGAATAAAAAATAATTCTTTAAGGTGGGCATTACCTTCGCGATATAGTTTTGCGCACTTCGCTTTTCGCCGCGCACTACGGTTTACGTTTCGCTCCCGTAATGACTTTCGCGAAAAATACAGTACTTTCGCTCAACGTAAATCCTTGTGCGTTCTTGCCGAAAAGCTCTGAACGTGCACAAAACCATATCGCTCCGGTTAAACATCGCCTCAAGTGTTCCGTGAATCTCTCAACTGGCATGTTGCGTTGAACGAGGTGTAAATATAGAATATATCGACCATTCGGCCATTTTTCTCCTTGGGGATAGCAAAGGTATGGTATGATTCGGGCAGGGGAGTTATAAGGATGAAACGTTATGTGATGTGCGGGTTATTGGCGGTAACATGTTTTGTGTGCACCGGGTTTACGAAATACTCCACGAAGCGCGTTTGTATCAAGAAGATGTGTGTGCAAGCGGAGATCGCCGATACCAAATTAAAACGCGCCGAAGGGTTGATGTTAAAAAAAACGCTCCCGCGCGGGAAAGGGATGCTTTTTATCTTTCCTACCGAGTGGCGGTATAGTTTTTGGATGAAGAATATGAAATTCCCCATCGATATCATTTGGCTGGACCAGAGAAAGAAGGTTGTATCTGTCTATGCCAATGCGCAGCCGTGCACGCATGATTGTATCAGCGTGTATCCCGATAAACCGGCGGTATATGTTTTAGAGGTTGCTGCGGGTTCGATCAAAAAGTATGCGATCCGCCAAGGGGACCAGGGTGCGTTTTAGAGGGGGTTAGCCTTCCCGCAGTTGTTTTTCCGCATCGATAATGTCACGGTTGATCATGGTAATGGTGTTGCGGATTTTCTCTTTGAGGACGCTCGATGAGATCGGTGCTTTGTTTATTTCCCGCAGCACCTGTACGGCCATTCTGAAGTAACGCACTATTTCTCCCTCATCGGTATCGGTTGTTTGCAGGACCCGGTCGAATTTTGCTCCCCGCAGCCACGTTTCTATGGCAGTGCTTAAGTTGAAGTAGGGGATCTTGCTCATCGGATAGATCCGGTACCGGCGCTCCTTTTCCTTGATCATATCATGCACTTCTTCGCATGCTATGCGTATCCTGCGGCTTGGTTTTGAAATGGCGATCATCTCTTGGTTTTTGCGCGGTTCGAAAACAACCGCTACCGCAAGTATGCCCAGTTCGAATTCGTCGAGTTGTTCAAGGATAAGCCGGTCATATAATTCGGAGAGGACAAGTTCGTATCCGTATACTGTCTTAGCGAAACTTCCTTTCTGGGTCAACGCTTGCCCGTCGATAAAATGAAGTTCGCGCAGGAGCTTGAGCTTTGACTCGAGTAATCGCAAAGCTTCGCGCTGATCGTTTTTCCTCGATTGGAAGTAGTGGAGCGAGAGAGGATAGACCTTGAAAATATCCTCTTTGTATTTCTCATAAAGATTAAGCACCGTTGCATAAGAGGTATTAAGCTGGCTCCGCACCCATTCGGGTTCGTTATAGATGATCTCCTGGACCTCGTGGACTTTAATGCGAAAAGGATTAATGCGGCAATAGACGAATCCTTCGGTGTCTATGCCTCGCCTGCCTGCCCGACCGGCCATTTGATAGAAATCCCGCGTTTTCAGGCAGCGCACATATCGGCCGTAAAATTTTCGTAATTCGTCGAAAATAACCGTGCGGCTTGGCATGTTAATGCCGAGAGCGAATGTTTCCGTGGTAAAGATCACCTTTAAAAGCCTGCTGGTAAAAAGCCGTTCAATGACTTCTTTAAGGGTGGGGAGCATGCCTGCATGGTGAAAGGCAATGCCGCGGCGGACCAGCGGCTGCATTTCCCGCGCCGAGCGTTCACCGGTAAGATCAAAACGCTGCAAAAGCGATTCATACATCTGAGAGATCTTGCCTTTTTCTTCCGCGCTCAAAAAATCGTAGTTCATCGTCTCAAACGCGAGCTCTTCCGCGCGTTTTCTGCCAAAAACAAAATAAATGCACGGCAGGCCTTCTTTGTTCCCTACGTAGTGAATAAGCCCGCTTAATTTATTCGACTTGGTCCCGCGGATCTTGCGTAATTTATTGATGTTGTCGACGACTTCGTTATTGCATTGGAAGAAAAAGTGCAGCGGGACCGGCCGTTTTTCCTCGATAACGGTCTTAACGGGTTTTTGATGGATGGATTCGATCCATGCGGCCAGCTGTTTGATATTCGGGATGGTCGCCGAAAGCGCCAGTAAGTTCATGTGTTTGGGAAGGAAGATGAGAGATTCTTCCCATACTGTCCCGCGTTCCGGATTATCGATGTAATGGACCTCATCGAAGATTATCCAGTTGTACTTATTGAGACTTTCCGGTTCGTCGAGGATCTTATTGCGGAAGATCTCGGTGGTCATGATCAGTACGCGCGCGTCCGGGTTTAAAGAAACATCTCCGGTAAGTATGCCGATCTCGTCTTTGAATTGGTGTTGAAAATCGCGGAACTTTTGATTTGAGAGCGCTTTGATGGGGGCGGTGTAGATAACCCCCAGGTTCTTTTCTATCGACGTTTGAATGATATGTTCGGCAATAACGGTTTTTCCGGCGCCGGTGGGAGCTGAAACAATGACCGAGAAATTCTGATTGATGAAGTCTATAGCCTCTTGCTGGAATCTGTCGTAAATCATGAAGGTATTATAGCCTAAATATGTTGCGCCAGCTAACAAAAAAGAGTAAAATTATTTTATGGGATATGATGTTGCGATCGCAAAAGCCTGGGAAGAGGTGGAGGAGCTTAGTCTGCCGCATATGCAATCGGTCAAATTCCTTTCCGACGAATATGCGGTAGATATCGGAAAAAAACAGCTCGTGTCTTTATCGTGCAATGTTACGCCGAAAGATTTTCTGACTATATTGCTCTTGCATTATCTGGTTCGCAGATCACGTGGTTTGCCCCTGATAACCGGTACGTGGGTCGATTTTAGGGAGTTTGCCGGGGTGGAAGGATATGAGCCGGCGTTTCGAGCCAGGGTCATCAATCCCGTTATTCGGAAGTTCGGTAAGAATCCTGATGCACTTGTAGAGGTGCTATCGCGTTTTCCCGGTGAAAAAGCAAATCAGGCCGATGCGGGGATTGTGCTGGAACCTCTTGCAGGAGTTAAGCTTTTGATCCTTCTTTGGCGGGGTGATGATGAATTTAGCCCGGAAGCAAACGTACTCTTCGACGGCTCTATGAAGGATATATTCTGCATTGAAGACGCGATAGTTTTTGCTGAAATTGTTGTGCGACAATTATAATTGAGGAGGGGGTATGAAGCGTTTTGTTTGGATGGTATTGTGCCTTGTCATGGCGCTGGTTTACGCGAGAAGTAATGTTTTTTCCAATGAAACACTTAAGAAATTCGATTCCGATAAGGGCTCTTTTAATTATTCTTTTGGAAAAACGGTCGATTATAACGATGTTTTGGTCAATAGAGTGGTTGACGGCGATACTCTCCGTCTTGAAACCGGTGAGCGTGTGCGTCTTATCGGTATTGATACTCCTGAGCTCCATGAATCCTCGAAATTGAACAGGGACAGCGCCCGAACCGGGCAAAGCAAGAGCGCTATACAAAAACTAGGCAAGCAATCCTATGAATTCACCCGTCAACTTGTTGAAGGTAAACGCGTGAGCCTTGAGTTTGACGTTGAGAAACGCGATAAATATCAGAGACTTCTGGCATACGTTTACTTAAAGGACGGAACGTTCGTCAATGCCAAGATCGTCGAAGAGGGTTACGCAAGCCTTATGACCTATCCGCCGAATGTTAAATACGCCGATTCTTTCCGGCAGCTCTACCGCCAGGCACGCGAGAACCGACGGGGATTGTGGAAATAATAGTTGAAATATCTCCTGGCAGTAACTCTGAAATTCTGATATGATACTTACAGTGAGCATTGCTTAATTAAAGATGTGGGGAGGTTTCTATGTTGCGTTGTTTAACGGCGGGAGAGTCGCACGGTAAAGCGTTGGTGGCAATCCTTGAAGGGATGCCTGCTGGTTTAAAGATTGACGGCGCGCGCATAAACGCGGAGCTGAAGCGTCGCCAGGCCGGTTTTGGCCGCGGTAAGCGCATGCAGATAGAACGCGATACGGCGTCGATCGTTTCGGGGCTTAAAGGCGGGGTAACGCTGGGGAGTCCGCTCACCGTGCTTATTGAAAATAAGGATTTTCGCATAGAAAAAATGCAAGCGGTTGTTTGTCCCCGTCCCGGGCACGCCGATTTAGCGGGGCTCTTAAAGTATGGGCTGAGCGATATCCGCGAGGTCTTAGAACGCGCTTCCGCGCGGAGTACGGCGGCAACGGTTGCCGTAGGAGCTGTTTGTAAAATACTGCTTTCTGAATTCGGTATTTCTTTGAGCAGCATGCCTCTTTCGGTGGGCGGACAGGATACTCCTGAGGGGATGAGGGAGAAAATTAAGCAGGCTATTGAACGCAAAGATACTGTTGGCGGGGTTTTTGAGGTTGTTGCACGAGGTGTTCCTGTCGGGTTGGGAAGCTATGTGCAACCGGACCGCAGGCTCGACGCCCGTTTAGGCCAGGCGTTTATGGCTATTCCCGGCGTTAAAGGGTTTGAGGTCGGGCTTGGTTTTGGCTATGCGGAGCAATTCGGTTCACAGGTGCATGATCCGATCTATCATAAAAAAGGGAAAGGATATTATCGGCAGACGAATAATGCCGGAGGTATTGAAGGCGGCATTTCAAACGGCGAAGATATCGTTGTGCGCGCTTGTATGAAGCCGATCTGTACGCTTAT
>CAZJJL010000002.1:0-22518 GCA_964546325.1 uncultured Planctomycetales bacterium
CGTATCCTTTCAACGTACTGCCCAGAGGCATGAGCGCGATACGGATAGATGCGGGATCCTGAGAAAGGGGCGCTAAAACTGTTCGCGCATACGCTTCAAGCTCCGGGCCGATTTCAGCAAGCGCGCGGAATCTTTTTTGACTTTCCTCGGTCATGTCCGCAACCAGCTGTTGATGCCACGGGCTAAAACCTACCTGTACCCCGCCGAGCCTGTCTGCATCGGGATCGCGCTGATTCAACACTGCCCAGTTTCTATTCCCTGTTATTGCCAGCGTATTATAAATCCCGTGGGTAAGGATATTGGCACCAACGCCGCTGCCGAGTGCCGCCCCAAAAACTATCGGGTACGCCCATGACGTGGTTGCCGCAAGGATCGGCACCGTCGCGATAATCGCAACCAGCGTTGCGATCTTCATTGCCCGGAATCCCCTGCTCCGCGTAAGGATTTGTTCTGCAGACTGATCATCTCCATGCTGCGGCACAAAACTCCATATACCAATCAAACTTTGCAATGCCTCTGTCACCGCAGCAACCCATCCTCGTTTTACCGGGGTCAAATGCCCGTATTTTTCCTGCGTTGACGGTAACATTAGGGTGGCCTGCGGCGATTGTTGGCTTTCAACAGGCTCCGGCGCGGACGGATCAACCACATCAATAACCGGTAACGCGGCGTCTTTTTTCTCATACGTACTGACCATAAACGTATGCCCGATCAATGGCGCTGAGCGCACGCGCCTTAGGTTCCTCAAAGAAATCTGCCTGTCATCGGGTTTTTGGATCACCAACAGATATTCTCCGATATCAACAGATATGCCTGCGTTTTTCATCGCGGCGATCAACTGCCCCGTTAACAACCCTTGCTGCCGGGTTTCTGAAAAAACCGACAACTTGTGGTCCCACGTAAGGATCAATTTCCCTCCGGGTTTCAGCTGATTGTATAAATTAACCAGTGCTTCCAGATGGGCTTCGGAATACTCCAAAGAAACGAATGCAGTTACCAGATCGGGAGATTCGGGAAGCCGAACATTTTCTCCAACATCCTGAATCGGTACAAAATTGCCTTCGGCTCGACGCATAGCCTCTTGAGGAAACCCCATAGGATCAACCCCATATAATGAAACGCCGTCTCCAAACTGCTGTTTTGCCTCTATCAGCGCTCGCCCTTCCCCGCATCCAACATCAACCCAAACAACTCGTCCGCCCTGATCAACGAAGCTATTCAAGAGAGAGAGAAACGGGTGCGGGGATCCTTGAAACTCGCCCAGCCCGGAAGCCAAAAGAAAATCGTCATACGTCAGCCGATATCGCGGATCGTTCTTCCCATCGGAAACAAGCGGACGGCCGCGCTCCTTCCCCTCTTGCGCTTTTGCGGCGTTTTCCCGCATAGCCTCATCCATAAAGCCTGGGTGCTGCGTCTCCTCCCGGGGCAACGATATAACAACCGCAGCCTCTCCACCCTGAGCAGCAATAAGCCCTTCCGGAATAACTGCTGCATTATCGCCTGACACTTCGATACAGCGGCCTCCTGCAGGCAAAACAGCGGTGCCGCCGACACCTCTCATCCCCTCTGTAAAAGGCGCGATCCCACCGCTCGTATACCGCCGGATAACCTGTCCGAAGGGCGTCTGCACCGGTTCTTGCATAGTATACTCGCCGTCGTTAAAAGACTTCTGGTATTCTGTAAAGTATGTTTCTTTTGACCACGGGATTTTTGAAGTCAGCCCTTCCAATTTGCCGCTATCAATTAATTGGGCATATGTATTCTGGCTGCCGCGATAGCGCATTTTAAACCACTTTGCTAAAATCAGCGAATAATACACTTGGCGCAATGACGCATAACGCTTCGCGGTATTGATCTCTTTCGTAAGCTGCGGAACGATATTTTTACGCACCCAATCTGACGCAAAAACGTTAAGCGCTTTTAAGCGGGGGTCGGAAAATGCAAACTGCGCGGAATTTTTAAGATAGTCCTCTTCGAGCATTACGTTCAGGGTCGCCTTATAAATGTAGGCGTTATCGGACGCTTCGCGAATAACGATATCGCCGGGGACGATCCATGGCCTGGTTACGGTGGGGATCGAAATATTCTCCTGGCCAAAAAGTTCTTCGGCTTTTTTATAAAGCGCATCCCAATAACGTTTCCCCAGGGGCGCCGAAGGCGAGGTCATCATGGCAGTGTCTTTTTTTAACTGCAGATCGGCTTCCAAATAAATTTTCCCGATATCCGTACGCTCAAGCGACGGATCAATAATAGTGCCTTGCTGGTCAGGACGCAGATTGACCCAGAATGTGTTTTCAGGAAGACTTACGCCGATGAGAAAATACTTTAGGAGTTCTTCGCTTGATCGTTCGACCTCTTCCTTTTTAAGCTGCGTATTGTCACCCCGGTCAAGCAAAAGGCGAAAAGTGTTCTTCCCCGGATCCAAAGAAAGGGAGCGTAAGTGCAGCGGACGGAATTTTTCGGATACAAGCGCCGGCCTTCCTGCAGACAAAAACCCCGCAAGATTCAATTCGCCGGCAATCTGGGCATAACCAGCTTGCTGCAAAAAGAAACTCAAAGACAAAATAATACAAACGATCTTCCTACATTGTTTATTCATTTTTTATAAGGTTTATCAGCCATTTTAAAGTATGCGGTATTATAAGGTAAGAAACAATGGCATTTCGTGATTCTTGGGAAAGCGCTTACTTCTGCCAAAAAAACAGAGGGGTCACAAGTCACAAGTAAAAACCGTCTTTAAGAAAACGGAGGCTGTTTTCAGTGATACAGAAGGCGTTACTGCCTAAAAATTAGGCATATTAAGATTGGACATTATTGCAGAATGGACATTTTTATTAAATTAAGACTATAAATTCGCCTTTTGGCTTGGATTTTTTAAAGTATTCGGCGACATGGGAAGGAAAGCCACGCTTTACTTCTTCAAATTTCTTGGTAAGCTCGCGGCAAACAACCACCTGCTTTTCGGGAAAAACCGCGGAAACATCCTCCAACATGGAGATAATGCGATGGCAAGACTCGTAACAAATTATCGTGCAATCAAGCGCGGCTAATTTCTGAAGCCGGTTTTTACGGGAGATCGGCTTATTCGGCAAAAACCCTTCGAAATAAAATTGGTGCGCAGGCTTACCCGAAAGAACAAGCGCATTAACAAAAGCCGTTGCTCCCGGAATAACCGTTATCGCAACATCATGACGTATCGCCAGGTTCACAAGATTATACCCCGGATCCAATATCCCCGGCATGCCTGCATCCGAAACCAGCGCAACGGACTTCCCCTCTTTTAATAACCCGACCAAATACTCTCCTTTCGTAAAACGATTGTGCTGGAAAAAACTGGTCGTGGGGGTTTTAATAGCATAATGATCAAGGAGTATTTTGGTGTGCCGGGTGTCTTCGCATGCGATCACGTCCACGGACTTAAGTGTTTCTATGGCCCGCAGCGTTATGTCTTGCAGATTGCCGATGGGGGTTGCAACGATATACAGCATTACTCAACCGTAACGGATTTCGCTAAATTACGCGGCTGATCCACGTCGCAACCGCGCTTTGTGGAAATATGATACGCCAAGAGCTGTAAGGGGAGCGCAACGATAAGCGGTGAAAAGAATTCTTCGATGCGGGGGATATAAATAACCTCGGTGGTAAGCTTTTTTATTTTTACGTCGCCTTGCGTTGCGATAGCGATAAGCTTACCCCGCCGGCTTTTTATCTCCTGAATATTGGAGTACATTTTCTCGTACACCTTCGATAGCGGACTGATACAAACAACCGCGCGATATTCATCAATAAGCGCGATAGGGCCGTGTTTCATTTCTCCCGCGGCATATCCTTCGGCGGGAATATACGAGATTTCTTTGAGCTTCAGCGCGCCTTCCAGGGCCGAAGGAAAATTAATATTGCGGCCCAAATAAAGAAAGGACCCGAAATGCGAATGCATGCGCGCAAGCCTGCCGATCTCATTCTGCTGTTTCAAGACCTCTCTTTGTAATGCCGGAACCCGGCGCAATTCCTTAAGATACTTGCCGATCTTTTGCGCAGGAAGAGAGTTACGCAACTGCGCCAAATAAAACGCCAAAAGATAGAAAACAAAGAGCTGCGCGGTATACGCTTTTGTTGAAGCGACGCCGATCTCCGGACCGGCGTGCGTATAGATCACCCCGTCGGATTCCCGGGTCAACGTCGAGCCAAGAACATTACAAATGCTCAAAACCGATGCGCCGAGCGCGCGGGCAGCCCGAACACCTGCAAGCGTATCTGCGGTCTCTCCTGACTGGCTCACCGCAATAACCAGCGTGTCCTTGTCAATCAAAAGGTCGCGATAGCGAAACTCGCTTGATACGTCAACCGTAACAGGAAGCCGGCACAAAGACTCAATAATATATTTTCCAACAACCCCGGCGTGATACGCAGTGCCGCAGGCAACAATCGTTATACTCTTGATACTGCGCAATTTCTGTTCGGTGATTTCAAGTTCATCGAACCAAACCCGCCCCGAGTTTTTTTCAATGCGCATCTTCAGGAGATTTTCCATAATACCGGGCTGCTCGTTAATCTCCTTTAGCATGAAATGTTTGTACCCCGCTTTTTCGGCCTGCGCCATGTCCCAATGCACGCGCACAGGCTTCCCGGGAACATGCTTACCTTTTAAATCGGTTATCAAAACCTTCTCTCTTTTCAAAACGGCGACTTCGTTATCGTTTAAGAAGATCACGTCCTTGGTCGAGTCAAGAATAGCGGGGACATCGGAGGCAAGAAAATTCTCGTTTTTCCCGACGCCGACGATAAGGGGGCTCCCGTAACGAGCGCCGATCAACATATCCGGATATTTTTTTGAGACGACCCCGACCGCGAAAGAACCGACGAGCTGACGTAACGCGCTGCGCACCGCATCTTCAAAGCACATATTTTTCAAAAATCCCTCGATGAGATGCACAATGACTTCGGTATCGGTTTGGCTCAGAAAACGGTGTCCTTCTTTGAGAAGCTTTGTTTTAAGCAACTCGTAGTTCTCGATAATGCCGTTATGGACAACGGCGATATCCTGTCCGCATGAAATATGAGGGTGGGCATTGGCTTGCGTAGGAGCGCCGTGCGTCGCCCAACGCGTATGAGCGATGCCAAGCGTGCCGGGCACCGCCTTTTTCTTGAGAAGCTTTTCGAGTTCCGCTATTTTTCCGGGAGTTTTTTTAACAAGAGGGATGTGACTGGTAGGATTCAGGATAGCGACGCCGCTTGAATCATACCCGCGATATTCCAAGCGCTTTAAGCCGGTCAGTAAAATTTCTTGCGCCTGCCTGTCTCCTATATACCCGATTATGCCGCACATTGAACGCCCCTAACGCAAGCGTCGCTCTTATATCGTCGGCTTGCATTGAGTGAAACTCCGCGAATAAGAGCACATTGCTTTGTAATGTGCGATTGCGATGAGCGGAGCCATTTATTTAATGTCCCCAACCGGATTTGAACCGGTGTCGAGAGCTTGAAAAGCTCTAGTCCTAGACCAGGCTAGACGATGGGGACGCAAAACTGCTCAATAATTTCTTAAGACGCCTGCTGCCCTTAAACGATTTAAGCTGAATTTCTCGTTTTCGAGCTTCCGTCTTATTATCAAAAACCTCTCTTAAAACAACCGTAAACGGCCCTTTGCGTTTTGTTGAACGGACACTGTTCTGGTTATGCTCCTTTAATCTCTTTTCTAAATTTGAGCAGTACCCGATATATCGTTGGCCGTTGGTATTTTCTAAAACATACACATAATACATCGTGTCGAGAGCTTGTCCCGCTCCTGTCGTTTGCTTACAGCGGGATCCCGCCCACGCATCTTAATCGCCTGGCGGGAAAAAGCTCTAGTCCTAGACCAGGCTAGACGATGGGGACAAACAGTCTATTGTCAATGGTCTATGGTCGATAGACCCACGCAGTAACCTTATTCTTCGTCGGCAATAACAGGAGCAACGCAAGAAACGCGGTCTTTATCTTGCAGCTTAATAAGCCGAACGCCTTGCGCAGAGCGCCCGGTGGCACGGATATCTTTAACCGCGCACCGCAAGAACATGCCATTCTGCGTGATAACCATGAGCTCGTCTTTATCGGAAACGCTTTTTAAGCTAACCGCGTTACCGTTCTTATCGGCAACCTTAATATTAATAATGCCTTTGCCTCCACGGCTTGTCAAGCGGTATTCCTCGGCCGGCGTTCTCTTGGCAAACCCGAGCTCCGTAACCGTCAAAATAGCGCTCTCTTTTTGTACGACGATCATGGCGATAACTTCATCCTTTTTGGAAAGGGTGATCCCGCGCACGCCTTTTGCCCCGCGGCCCATATCCCGGACCTTTGCTTCTACAAACCGTATGGCCTTGCCTTCTTTCGTACCTATCAATATCTCTTGATTCCCGTCAGTCAGTTCAACCCCGATAAGCTCGTCGCCTTTATCTAAGGTAATACCGATTATTCCGCCTTTACGCGGATTACCATACGCATCAAGCCGGGTCTTTTTAATATTCCCTTGCTTCGTCACCATCACCAAATACTTGTCGCCGGAAAATTCCTTTACCGGAACAGTCGAACTGATCTTTGCGCCAACCTCGCATTGGATCAGATTTACGATGGCTTTGCCTTTCGACGTCCTGCTCGCTTGAGGGATCTCATATACTTTCAGCCAATGCACTTGGCCTTTATCCGTAAATATTAAAAGGTAATCTTTCGTCGAAGCCACAAACAAATGCTCGATAAAATCCTCGTCTTTAAGGTCGGCTCCGGAAGCGCCGGTCCCCCCGCGCTTTTGCTTGCGATAAGAGCTCACCGGAAGCCGCTTAATATACCCTCCGTGGCTGATCGTCACCACAACATCTTCTTCCGCGATCAGATCCTCAACTTCCAGCTCTTCGACTTCTCCGACGATATCGGTTCTACGGGAGTCACCGTATTTTTGTTTGATGTTTTCCAGCTCTTCTTTAATGATCCCCTCGACTTTTTTCTCGCTCGCTAGGATCGCCCGGCACTCGGCAATCTTCTTGAGCAGCTCTTTATATTCGGCTTCGATCTTATCTTGCTCAAGAGCGGTCAAACGCTGCAGCTGCATTTCGAGAATCGCCTGGGACTGCACGTCCGAAAGGTCGAACTCTTTCATAAGACGCGCTTTTGCGACCGCGACATCTTTCGATTCTTTTATAACCTTGATGATCCGATCAATGAACTTAAGGGCGATCTTCAACCCCTCAAGGATATGCGCGCGTCTTAACGCTTTGTCTAATTCAAACTGGGTGCGCCGACGGATAATGATCTTCCGGTGCGATATATACGCATCCAAAACCTGCCGCAGCGTTAAAACCTTCGGCCGGTTATCGAGAAGCGCCAGCATAATGATCCCGAACGTTGTCTCCAGCTGCGTATGCTTATAAAGCAAATTTAAAATGATCTGCGGCTCCGCGTCCCGCTTAAGTTCAACGACAATGCGCATACCGTCCTTATCGGACTCGTCGCGGATATCGGATATTCCTTCTATTTTCTTTTCTTCGACAAGCTCGGCGATCGTTTCGATAACGGATGACTTTTGCACCTGATACGGGATCTCGGTAACAACGATAAGGTCCTTACCGTTCTTCTGATGCTCAACCGTCGCACGGGCGCGAACCGTTAATTTCCCGCGGCCGGTCGTATACGCATCCTTGATCCCTTCTTTGCCGCAAATAACCCCGCCCGTCGGAAAATCAGGCCCTTTCACAAATTTCATGAGATCCTTTGCCTGCGCCTCGGGATTATCCAACAAATGCATGATCGCATCGGAGACTTCATTCAGATTATGCGGAGGGATATTCGTTGCCATGCCGACAGCGATACCGCTGGAGCCGTTGACTAAGAGATTCGGTAACGCCGCAGGCAATAAAAGCGGCTCTTTTAAAGAGGCGTCGAAATTAGGGCCGAAATTAACGGTCTCTTTATCGATGTCATTAAGCATTTCATCGGCGACCGAAGCCAGACGCGCTTCCGTATATCGCATAGCCGCGGCTGAATCTCCGTCGACCGAGCCAAAGTTCCCCTGCCCGTCAACGAGCGGATACCTCAGCGAAAAGTCCTGCGCCATGCGCACAAGGGTATCATAAACCGCTACATCCCCGTGGGGGTGATATTTACCCAAAACCTCGCCGACGATACGCGCGCACTTTTTATACGGCTTGGAGTGTTCCAGGTTCAGCTCCTGCATCGCGTATAAAATACGCCGGTGCACGGGCTTTAACCCGTCGCGCACGTCGGGCAACGCGCGCCCGACAATAACGCTCATCGCGTAATTTAAATACGAATCTTTTACCTCTTCTTCTATATTTCGCGGAATTATTTTTTCGTTACGAGTATACATCGAGCACCTTTAGTTATAATTAAGCGGACAACTTATACGTCCAGATTCTTCACTTGATGCGCAAAATTCTCTATAAATTCTCTACGGGGCTCAACCTGATCCCCCATCAACACGGTAAACATCTTGTCCGCCTCAACGGCGTCATCCAGCGTAACCTGCAACACCGTTCGTTTTTCCGGATCCATAGTCGTATCCCAAAGCTGCTGGGGATTCATTTCACCTAAACCTTTGTAGCGTTGAATGTGCATCCCTTTTGTCGCAACTTCCTTTACATATGACAAAATGTCTTTTATGCAATAGAGGTCCTTCTCGTCTTTTTCATTCTCGATTTTATACAACGGCTTGCGCTTTGTCTTATCCGCATCTTTTGCCCCGGATTCAGCAGGTAACGCTGCCGCGGTATAATTGGAAATGTCCAGGCCTAATTTTTCAATCTTTTCAATGATCTGCCCGATTTCATGCGCTTCAAAAATTTCCAAAACGTCAAGCTCATCATCTTTGCCGCCTTTACCTGTTAGCTCAGCCAGCTCTTTATCCGTATAAACAAAAAGGGGCTTACCCTCCACTTTTACCCTATAAATGGGCATTTTTTTGGTTTTTGGATGCATTAATGAGAGGTAATTTGTTAAATCCACTCCCTTTCTGTCAAGATGCTTCCCGATCTTTTCGAGTTCAACGAGAAGATTCAATAGCTCTTTAAATTGATTTTCGGTAAACGCGTGTTTGCCTTTTATCACAACAAGCTTGTGCCCTTCAAGGCCAAGCTCCAGGACAAACTGATCCATTTGGGTTTCTGTTTGGATATATTCTTCTCTCTGTCCCCTCTTTACTTTATAAAGGGGCGGCTGCGCTATATACACATGGCCTTCTTTTACCAAAGCGTGCATCTGCCGGTATAACAGCGTCAACAAAAGCGTTCTAATATGGGAGCCGTCAATGTCGGCATCAGCCATCAGGATTATTTTATTATACCGCAGCTTCTCAATATTAAACTCTTCCCCCACGCCTGTTCCCAGGGCGGTAATAATAGTCCTGACTTCATCGTTGGAAAGGATCTTATCAAGCCGCGATTTCTCAACATTCAAAATTTTTCCTTTGATAGGCAAGATTGCCTGGAATCTACGGTCTCTTCCCTGTTTCGCTGACCCTCCTGCGGAATCACCTTCGACAATATACATTTCACAGAGAGCCGGATCGCGCTCCGAACAATCGGCTAATTTTCCCGGAAGCCCTCCGCTTTCAAGCGCGCCTTTCCGGCGAGTCAACTCGCGAGCCTTTCGGGCAGCTTCTCGCGCACGAGAAGCAAGAATAACCTTGTCGATGATCTTATTGGCGACCGACGGGTTTTCCTCAAAATACGACGAGAGCGCCTCAAGACTTGAGGAAGCAACCAACCCTTCGACCTCCGAATTCCCCAGCTTTGTTTTCGTCTGTCCTTCAAACTGCGGATTCGGCACCTTAACGCTGATAACCGCGGTAAGGCCTTCGCGGGAATCATCCCCCGAGATCGAAATATCGTCTTTTAAAAGGTTCTTCGATTTCGCATACTGGTTGATCGCGCGCGTCAACGCGGAACGGAACCCCGAAAGATGCGTACCTCCCTCAATGGTATTAATATTGTTTGCGAAAGAATACATTGTTTCGGCATAGCCGTCGTTATATTGGAGCGCGCCTTCCAGAACAATATCGTCCTGCGTCTTTTGGAAATAAATTATCTTATTGTGAAGGGGATTTTTGTTTTTATTGAGGTATTCGACAAAAGAACTGATGCCGCCGCCAAATTCAAAGATGCTCTCCTTTTCCTTATCGGAGCGCTCATCCTTAAGTGTGATCTTCAGCCCTTTATTCAAGAACGCCAGCTCGCGCAACCGCTGCGCCAAAGTATCGAACGAAAGGTCGATCGTGCTAAAAATTGTTTTGTCGGGCTTGAACGTCACTTTGGTGCCGGTTGTGCTCGCTTTACCGATAACCGTTAATTTCGTAACGGTCCTGCCCCGCTCATACCGCTGATGATGAATCTTTCCGTCACGCTTAACCTCAACCTCAAGCCAATCGGAAAGCGCGTTAACACAGCTGACCCCCACGCCATGCAAGCCTCCGGAAACCTTATAGCTGCGCCGGTCAAACTTCCCTCCCGCGTGCAGCGTCGTCAACGCAACCTCCACCGCGGGCTTTTTTTCCGTTTTATGCATGTCAACGGGGATGCCTCTTCCGTTGTCGGAAACGCTCACGCTCCCGTTAGAATTAATAGTAACATGTATCGTATCGCAAAAGCTCGCTAACGCTTCATCAACGCTATTATCGACAACCTCGTATACTAAATGATGCAACCCGCGCACGCCGGTATCTCCGATATACATCGCCGGCCGCTTCCGTACCGCCTCTATTCCCTCGAGGACCTGGATCGAAGTGGCATCGTATTTTTTATTGTCTTGCGCTGCTGCCGCAACCTTCGCTTTCTTCGTATCTTCTTTCACGTTATTGCTCCAATACTAAAACGCACGTCTTTAATCGCGCACGAGCTTTCATTGAGCGCCGCAACCAACGATTGTTTCCGCAGGTTCAGCGCGTACATCCACGATGAAGAATCAACCGCTATTCCCAGTATGCCATTGCGAAAATATTGTATTTTTATATGCTTTATTTCGCCTTTCGTCAAGACTTTTTTTAGCGCAGCCTCGATGTCGCCGCCACCGGAAGAATTTTTTTTCTCTTCCAAAGACTTAATGACATGGGCAATGGTTTCGCGGATCTCTTCCATATATTAGGCAAGCCGCATCGGTAAAACAATATAAATATATCCGTTCGAGCGGATAACCCCCGGCTTTTCGCTATCGGTCAACTCAAACTCTATCGTCTCCAGGTGCAAATTTTTAAAAACATCCATGAGATAGTTTGGGTTAAAACCGATCACCATTTCTTTCCCCTGATACGTAACCGCTAATTCTTCGCGGGATTCCCCAACGTCCGGAGTCGATTTTGAAATAACCAGCTTATTTTTAAAAACCTCCAGCTTCACCGCCTGATAATCCGGCGTTGATAAAAGAGCTGCGCGCTTAACGGCAAGAAGAAATTCTTCGCGGGAAACAATCACCTTGTTTTCGGTCGCTTGCGGGATTACTTGCGCATAATCGGGGAATTCCCCCTCAATAAGGCGCGAGATAACAACCGTTTGTCCAAGATCAAAAAGAACCTGGTTATTCCCCAGGATAACCGAAAGCTCCCCTTCGTCGCGAAGATTCCTGTTTAATTCATGGATCGTTTTTATGGGAACGATGATCTTAATATCTTTATCGCTGGTACTTTTTATTTTCTTTTCCGTGATCGCCAGCCGTTTCCCGTCTGTTGCCACTAACCGTAGGGTGTTTTTACTAATTTGAAATAAAATTCCGTTTAAAATATACCGGGTTTCGTCAAATGAAACCGCGAATGATGTTAACAAAAGAATCTCTTTTAAAAGTTGTTGATCTAATTTAATCGCTTCCTTATCTTTAAATTCCGGTAGTTTTGGAAATTCTTCTTTTGCTAACCCCATAATTTTAAATTGACACGTATCGGTTTCAATAGTGACCAGATTATTCTTTTTTGTATTAATAACCGCATTATTCCCCGGCAATTCACGAATAATATCCCCAAATCTTTTTGCGGGAACGGTTATCGCGCCAGATTCAACGCTATGCACAGGTAATACACAGCTTATACCGATATCCAAATCTGTTGCCGTTAAGCGCACGGAATCGCTCTGCGCCTCTACTAAAATATGGGATAGTATAGGTAACGCCGATTTTGCGGAAATTACATTTTGCACGATCTGGATTCCCGCCAAAAGAGTTTGTTTATCCACATTAAGTTTCATTTATTTCTCCTCTTCTAATATTCTTTAGTATATTAAAATAGTGGTAGTAGTATTACACTTACATTCCTGTTGAAAAACCTTTAAGCTTTTATAGAAACATCAGTTACGGAAAAAAGATCCTTGGGAAAACCCTTTTATTTATTGTTGAATAATTTGAATAACCCTGGCAACCTTTTGTTTTAGTTCGGGGTCCTCCAACAACACGCCTTTAATTTTATTGATCGAATGTAAAACGGTCGTATGGTCTTTTCCCCCGAAATGCGCGCCTATTTCCGGTAAAGACAAATCGGTCAATTCTCGGCTTATATACATGGCGATTTGCCGGGGCAGGACGATTTGCTTATTTCTTTTTTTTGCCCGGAAATCCTGGAGGGAAATCCCGAATTCTTCCGCAACGCATCGTTGTATAAAATCAACCGTAAGGAGTTTTTTAGGTTCATTTAAAAGATCCTTAAGAACCTCTTTGGTAAGTTCCAGTGTAATGGGCTCCTCTTCTAAAAGCGAGTAGGCGATGGTGCGGATCAGCGCCCCTTCGAGCTCGCGTATATTTGTTTTAATGAGCCCGGCGATAAAAACAATAACATCGTCGGATACGGCGACCGGCTCGCGCTCGATCTTCTTTTTGAGTATTGCGATGCGTGTTTCCAGGTCCGGCGGCTGCACGTCCGTGGTTAACCCCCAACTGAAGCGGGAAACGAGGCGGTCTTGCAGATTGGGGATTTCCTTTGGCGGCCTGTCAGAGGAAATTATGATTTGCTTGTGCGCGTCGTACAAAACATTAAAGGTATTAAAGAATTCCTCTTGCGTCGCTTCTCTTCCTGCCAAAAAATGCACGTCATCAATGACCAGAACTTCTACGTTGCGGTATTTATTCCTGAAGGCAGCGGTCGTTTTGTGTTGTATGGCATCGATTAACTCGTTGGTGAATTTTTCGCTCGAGAGGTAACAAATTTTTGACGAGGCGGTCCCCTTCTTTTTTATATGATGGCAGATAGCCTGCATCAGGTGGGTCTTCCCGAGGCCCGTGCCGCCATAAATGAAAAGCGGGTTATAATTTTTTGCGGGCGCTTCGGCGATTGCCTGGCAATATGCGTATGCGTGTCTGTTTGATGAACCGACAACAAAATTATCAAACGTATATCTGGGGTTAAGCGCAAAGCCCTCTTTTGAAGGCAGCATGCTTGCGGGCGAAAAGTCCTTCGGTGCTTTTTCGGAAGGCTCCGTTTTTTCAAATACGCCTGTAGCGAATTGAACGGTTACGGGTGTTTGCGTAAGCGCAGCGATGGTTTCCTGTATAGCCTGACCGTAGTGTTTTTCAACCCAATCACAAAAAAAGCTGTCAGGCGCTTCAAAAAGCAGCGCGTTGTTCGAGCTTGCACTTACCCTCAAAGGCTGGATCCATGTATCGAATGACGGCTTTCCTATGCGCTCTATAAGCCCGCGAGCGGCAGTTTCCCACAGCTTTATTAAATGAGACATCGACTATGTTATGCGGTTATCCCCCGAATCCACAACTTATCAACGTGGTGAATAAGTCTGTGGAAATGCTCTAACAGGGCAAAACTATATTATAAACGAGGTACTTTTGACAATTGCAAAACATTATACATGATTTTAAAAGCTAGTCAATAATAAAAAATGAGTGGTCGGGAAACATGGGAAAAAAATAATTTTTTAAAAATAAAACTTATTGTGTTGACATAAGTTATCTTTGTGTTATAATTACCGAAATTTTACAAAAGCTAAAAAGGAAAGGTGCCATGAAGAAAAATCTGAAAACACCAACAAATATTGTCGGTAAAAGAAAGCATGGTTTTCGTGCTCGCATGAAGAGCAAAGATGGCCGCGACCTCATTAATCGTCGACGACGAAAAGGAAGAAAGAAGCTTTCGTCCTAATGGTCCGGAAGGCGGTATTGGCCGGTATTGTTTGGTACCAAAAACACCTCCGTGGGGTATTCGGGCAGAGCTGTCGGTTTACGCCGAGCTGTTCAGAATATGCCTATGAAGCCATAGAAAAGTATGGCTGTTTCAAAGGTGGCGCAAAAGCAGTTGGAAGGGTTTTGCGCTGTCATCCGTATTCCAGCCGCTCAGGATATGATCCCGTAATATAACTATTTTATTGGGCCTCTTATGGAAAAACGAATATTGGTAGCTATTGGCATCTCCCTGGTAATTCTAACCGCGTGGTCAGTGATTTCTCCGAAAAGTAGCGTGCCCGGACATAATAGCGCTATTCCTAATGTTTCTATGCCTACAGAAGATCCCGGGAAGGCCTCTGTTGAGAAAGCTGTTGAAATAAAAGAAGAGAAGGCTACAGGCGAGCTTAGCCTAGATCCATTTATTATAGAAATAGTTGATAATAATGGGGTTATAAAAAATGTCCATTTTAAGAAATATAATGGCAATTTAAGATTAGAAAAGGGCTTCTACTTAAAAAATGAATATACCGGGAAGGGAAACACTGTAACATCAAGTAAGACAATAACTTATACTAATAATAAAGATAAGCTCGAGGTAACAAAATCCCTCAAATTGGACAATAATTATTCCGGAGAGCTCGTGGTAACTCTTAAAAATATGTCCAATCTGAAAATTAAGACGGATATACAGCTTATTCTTGGGCTGCTTAATTTTGAAGATCCGGTAAATGGGCAATTTTCTGATGCTACCGTTGGAACTAATGAAAAAACATTGCATTGGAATGGTAAATCTAGCCAATCTCGTGACTCGGCAACTTTTGTAGGATTAAGGAATAGATATTTTACAGCGATAATTGAACCCGCCGCCAAGAACTATAAGGCATATGTTCATAAAATTGATAATAAATATTCTGAAGTAGGGATTAGTTCTCCCGAGATCACTATTCCTCCGAATGATGCGGTGGTTGAGAAATTCTCTATTTATATGGGGCCATTGGACTTAAAGTATATCAACCCGCTTAATTTTGCCTGGGGTGGAGTGGTGAATTTTGGAATGTTTGATATAATTTCGCACACTCTTTTAAAGCTTCTTGAGATACTCCATGGAATAGTCCATAGTTGGGGGTTGGCTATAATTATTTTAAGTATCGTTGTGTACTTAGCCCTGTATCCTTTAACGATGAAGCAGATGAGGGCTATGAAGCAGATGCAAGCAATTCAGCCCAGAATCGAAGAGCTTCGTAAGTTGTACAAGGACAACCCGCAAAAATTAAATAAAGAAATGATGGAGCTTTATCGGGAACATAAGGTTAATCCTTTAGGGGGTTGTTTGCCTATCGTATTGCAAATCCCGATATTTTTTGCGCTTTATCAGGCATTGATGAGGGCTGTTGATCTAAAGGGCGCAAGCTTTCTTTGGATCAAAGACCTAGCTTTGCCGGATAATCTGTTTAAGCTTCCGTTTAATGTTCCGGGTCTCGGTGACGAGTTTAATATTTTACCAATTTTGATGGCCATAGGAATGTTTGTTCAGCAAAAAATGTCGATGAGCTCGGCGAGCAAGCAAGCGGCTGAGCAGCAAAAAATCATGCTCATTGTTTTTCCGATCCTGTTCGGGTTTATATTTTATAAAATGCCTTCGGGGTTAGTTCTCTATTGGTTTGTTAATAGTGGCCTCATGTTGACATCGCAAATACTGACTGCGAGAAAAAAGGTGTAGTATGTCGGAAAAATTGAGTGTAGAGGTTGAGGGGAAGACGGTTGAAGACGCGGTAAAGAAGGCCCTTAAAGAATTACGCCTTGATAGAGACAGGGTGAAAATAGAGGTTTTGGCAGAAGGAGAGATGGGGCTATTCGGAATGCCGGGAGCAAAGCTGGCAAAGGTACGAGTCTCTTCGAAGTAATAAAAGTATTTGACAAAACCGCTTATTTTGCGATAATAGAAATACGATAGCGGTATGATCAGGTGTTCCACGGGGAACATTGCGTAACTATTTGTTAATAAATGGGTAAGATAATAGCTGTCTGTAATCAAAAAGGCGGGACAGGGAAAACAACGTCCTCGATCAATATTGCCACCTATCTTGCTCTTGCCGGCAAGAAGGTGCTTCTCGTCGATCTCGACCCTCAGGCAAATGCTACCAGCGGCATCGGAATAAATAAGCACGATATTAAGAAAAGCACCTACCATATATTGCTCGAAGAGCTTTCGATAGGAGAGGTTATTATGAAAACCTCCGTCGAGAATTTATATATTGCTCCCTCAAATCTGGATTTGACAGGGGCTGAGGTTGAATTGGTAGGAGCATTAGGCCGAGAGTATCGCTTGAAAAGACAGGTTGCAAAAGAGAGGGATCAATTTGATTTTATCATAATTGATTCTCCGCCTTCCTTGGGGCTTTTAACGATCAATGCTCTTTGCGCAGCTGATTCAATCATCGTTCCGGTGCAATGTGAGTACTACGCGCTCGAAGGATTGACACAGTTAACGAATACTATTAAATTAATAAGAGACAACATCAATCCCCAGCTTGAAGTTGAAGGGGTTTTGATGACGATGGCTGATTTTCGCACGAATTTGACCAAAGAGGTTGTACAAGAAGTAAGAAATTATTTTAAAGAGAAGGTTTATGAGACGGTTATTCCTCGGAATATCAGGCTTACAGAGGCGCCGAGCTATGGAAAGCCAATAGCTCTTTATGATAAGGATTCATTGGGCGCTCAAAAGTATGAAGAGTTGGCAAAAGAAATATTGAAGAAGAATTCCCATGTTGTCAGATTGGACAATAATTCTGTGAACGATACCGTACAAAATCCAATAGCAGGAGCTTAACAATGGAAAAAAGAGCCTTAGGAAAAGGGTTGAGCGCGCTGATCCCGGAAAAAGAATCGGAGCATTTGCAGCAAGGTTCTACTTCTGTGAGTATCGATTTGGTATTGCCGAATCCTTTTCAGCCGAGAGAGATGTTCGACGAGCGAGGTATGCAGGAACTTGTCCAATCTATAAAAGAAAAAGGGATGATCCAGCCCGTAGTGGTAAGGCAGCGAGGAGATCGCTACGAAATAATTGCGGGAGAACGTCGCTATAGAGCTGCTAAGTCATTGAATTTAAAGGAGTTACCGATTGTTATAAAAGAGGTTTCTGATCAGGAATCCTTAGAAATGGCGCTTATAGAAAATGTCCAAAGAGAGGATTTGAATTCGATTGAAGAGGCGCGGGCGTATCAGTATTTAATTGATACCTATAATTTAACGCAGGAGAGAATTAGCGAAATAATAGGAAGATCAAGGGCTTCTATAGCAAATACCGTGCGCTTGCTTCGTCTTCCTCAGGGAATACAAGAAGATATTCGCGCAAACAGAATTTCTTTTGCCCATGGAAGAGCGCTTTTAGAAATAGGCGAAGAGAGCTTTCAAAAAAAACTGGCGCAAGAAATAATTGACAAGGGGCTTTCCGTTCGCGAGCTGGAGAATATTATAAAAGCGAAGCGTCCTCGTTTTACCAGGCCGCGTATCGGTTCTTTTTCGACGAGAGATCCGTTCATATCGGTTATCGAAGAACAGCTGCAGCATGCGCTTGGAACCAAGGTGCGTATTACCAGAAAGAAAAAACGGGGAACTATTTCCATAGAGTTTTATTCTCAAGAAGATCTGGATCGTATTGTACAGAAAGTCAAAGGAGGTATTACGGCATGAGCCAAGCAGTATTAATTCTGATCAAGCCCGACGGGCTAAAAAAATCCCTGACCGGCAACATCCTCACCCGTCTATCGGAAACAAAATTGGAAATCGTGGCGGCAAAAATGGTTCGGGTCTCCGAGTTTTTAGCAAAGGAGCACTATAAGCATCTGAGCGAGAAACCGTTTTTCGACGAGATTATTAAATATTTGCGCGGCGAGCTCCATGACCGACGGAAAGTGATGGCTTTGGTGTATTGGGGTAAAGACGCGATAAAAAAATGCCGCGAACTTGCCGGGGCGACAAATCCCGAAGAGGCGGATCCTACGAGTATCCGCGGTTCATACGGGAGGATCACGACGGGCGGCGTCTATGAAAACGTTATTCATGTTTCCAGCGACGAAAAAGAAGCGGAGCGCGAAATAAAGCTTTGGTTTGCGCCCGAAGAGGTTATCGTCGATATGTATCCATCCCACAAAACCGTTGAAGAAAAACGCACGGTATTGGTTTGGTCCGGTGCAGGAGCTAAGGCATGATCGAGAGCATGACGGGGTTTGGCAGGGCGGATGTTGACGCCCGCGGAGTCGGAAGGATTTCCGTCGAGATCAGAAGCACCAACCATAAGTTTCTGGAGACGGTGCTGCACATGCCCGCAGGATTTTTATCCCTCGAAGAGAAAATTAAAAAAGAAATCGAAGGGCATGTTTCTCGGGGAAGAATCGTTTGTGTCGTGACAATAGTCGCGGAAGAGTCCCATGACGTGGTGATTAACCACGGAGTTATTGCCAAGTATCTTTCCGCCGTTAAGGAAATTAAGCGCAAACACAGGATTTCAGAAGATGCGAGCATGAATACGCTTTTGCGCTTGCCGGGCGTATTCACCCTTTCCGAAAGTTTTGGGGCTCAGAATAAAATGTGGCCGTGCATTAAAACAATGGTATTGAAGGCTACCAAGGCTTTGGTAGGTATGCGTATGAAAGAAGGCAAAGCGCTCGCCGTCGTGTTGCATGGTACCGCGCCGCAGTTGCGCTGGCATGTCGCTGGTGTAGAGGCCCGTCGACCAAAGCCGGGTGACGACCGCAAGGCAGCGTTTTTAAGCGACGAAGAGAAGAGCAGTTTTTTAAAAAGCAGCGATATAGCGGAAGAACTCGATCGACTCGCCTATCATGTGGGGAATCTTATCGATAAGCTCCGAAAGGGCGGCGTGATCGGTAAAGAACTTGATTTTATCGCGCAGGAGATGCAGCGCGAAACGAATACGATCGGAGCAAAGTCCTGCGACGCGGGTATCTCCGGTATGGTTGTTGAGATGAAAAGTTTTATTGAGAAGATTCGGGAGCAGGTGCAGAATATTGAGTGAGCGCGGCATGCAAAAAAAAGGTACGCTCTTTGTCATATCCGGGCCTTCGGGATCGGGTAAAACGACGCTCGCCGCCAAGCTTCTTGATGACGCATCCCTGAAGCGGCGCCTGTTGCGATCGGTCTCTTTTACTACGCGTAACAAGAGGCGCGGAGAACGGCAAGGGAAAGATTACTTTTTCATTTCCAAAGCCCGGTTCCTGGCGCTTCGTAAAGCAAAAAAAATTCTTGAATGGACGTCATATTTAGGGTATTATTACGGAACGCCTAAAGAGTTCGTTGACAAGCGTTTATCCGAAGGGAAGAATATCGTGCTTTGTCTTGATGTGCGGGGAGCAAAACGTATGAAGCGCATCTATCGAAAAGCATCGGCTACCATCTTTATTAAGCCTCCTTCGGTGGCAGCCCTTCGCCATCGCATTGAGCTTCGCGGAAGAGAAACGACGCGGGAAGAAATCGATCGAAGGCTTGCGCAGGCATTGCAGGAACTTGGCCAGGCAGAACAGTATGATTTTCAAATAGTTAACGATAAACTCAATGTTGCAGTAGCAGAATTAAAAGCTTTTGTGCTGCAAAGACTTGCTTAGCGCCGCGGTCACCAGGGTGGATCTTGGTGGAGTTGCGCAGCACAATAATCCGCATGTGTTTGCCGCTGCTGCAGGCGGTAAGAGGCGGATGAATTAAAGGGGCCAAACGCATGACCATAGGATATGTTCCGCATGAAAAGTTACTTGATAAAAGCAATAATTCGATTTACAAGCTTGTTATTTTAGCGAGTCGTCGCGCCTTAGAGCTTGCGGAGGGGCAACCGAAGCTCGTGGGAATGGATTCTTCCATAAAGCCATCGACCATCGCGTTGTATGAAATTGCCGAAGGGAAAGTATTTATTGCCTCGGCAAAAAAATCAAAGTAGCGCGCAGATGCAGGCAAAAAAGAACGTAGTTTTAGGAGTTACCGCGAGTATTGCGATTTATAAAGCGTGTGACCTGGTGCGCAGGCTTTCCGACGCCGGGTATAATGTTACGGTAGTTATGACGCGCGAGGCCGAAGAATTAGTTCGGCCGATTGTTTTTCAGAGTTTAAGCGGCAATAAGGTTTATCGAGGGCTTTTTGATCTCCCCGACGCATGGGAGATCGAACACGTCTCTCTTGCAGAAAAAGCGGATATGGTTTTGGTTGCGCCCGCTACGGCCAACATTATCGGGAAAATGGCTTGCGGCATGTGCGATGATCTGTTGACATGCATCATTCAGGCAACAAAGGCGCCAGTTGTCTTGAGCCCCGCGATGAATGACAATATGTATGCGCATCCGGTGACCCAGGATAATATCAGGAAATTGAAAAGGCTGGGCGTACGGTTCGTGGAGCCTGTTAAGGGTAAGCTTGCGTGTGGAAAAACAGGGCCGGGCTGTTTGGCAAGCGTCGAAACTATCGTCGAAGCGGTCAAAAAGGTTTTGAGATAGAAGAAGGGATCCGGCGACGTAGCCAAGTGGCAAGGCAGCTGTCTGCAAAACAGCTATACAGCGGTTCGAATCCGCTCGTCGCCTTAGATTTTACGTGTGAAATTGAGCACGATCGCACAAAAATTTATATCGGGCGCATTGAGGACGAACAGTCGCGGGTAGAAGGCGCTACAGCGGTTCTCCCGCTATGAAGAAAACGCTTGCGGGATTTCGGCTTTGCGAATAAGCGGCAGCCTCAAGAATCCGCTCGTCGCCTTAGATTTTACGTGTGAAATTGAGCACGATTGCGCAAAAATTTATATCGGGCGCATTGAGGGTGAACAGCCGCGGGTAGAAGGCGCTACAGCGGTTCTCCCGCTATGAAGAAAACGCTCGCGGGATTTCGGCTTTGCGAATGAGCGGCAGCCTCAAGAATCCGCTCGTCGCCTCCATTTTTTCTGCAAAAATGGACTCCGAATGCACAGGCATGTTTGTATGGAGAGTATCCGGAGCGAAGAGCTTTGTGCAGGTAGATAGCAAAATCGTTAATGTCTCTTGTGATGTACCAGTGCGTGGGAATAATGATCCACCACGCGTAAAGGGCAAGTGGTGGAATGGCATACACGGCAGACTTAAAATCTGCTGACCGCAAGGTTGTAAGGGTTCGACTCCCTTCTTGCCCATTTTTGAAACGATTTTGCAAGCGCCATTTTGCGCACAGCGCGCGCAGAGAGCGTTTAATACAAACATTTGGGCTCATCCCTTTTGAGGAACGCGTAGGGATGTCGCTCCATAAAAAAATTTGGGCTCATAGCTCAGTTGGTTAGAGCGTCACGTTGACATCGTGAAGGTCTGAGGTTCAAGTCCTCATGGGCCCACCATCTTATGGACCTAGAAACACTACGCCACTCATGTTCGCATGTGATGGCAGAAGCGGTAAAAAAATTGTGGCCGGATGTGAAATTAGGCATTGGGCCGTCGATCGAAGACGGGTTTTACTACGATTTCGACAAGAAAGAACCGTTTACGGACGACGATTTAGCGCTTATTGAAACAGAGATGCGCCGGATCATAAAAGAACGGCAGCAATTCGTTCGTCAAGAGCTGCCAAAAGAAGAAGCTATCGCGCTCTTTGAAAAGTTGGGTGAAACCTATAAAGTCGAGCTTATCCGCACGATCCCTGACGAGGTAGTCTCTGTGTATAGGACCGGGGATGTTTTCCTTGATCTATGCCGCGGTCCGCATGTGAGCGCAACGAATGAAATAAAAGCGTTTAAGCTTCTTTCCGTTGCCGGGGCGTATTGGCATGGCAAAGAGTCAAACCCCATGTTGCAGCGCATATATGGGACGTGTTTTGAGACCAAAGAAGAGCTTGCGCAATATGTGTCTAATCTCGAAGAGGCGAAGGCCCGCGATCATCGCAAACTCGGGACATCCCTGGAGCTTTTTAATATCTACCATGAAGAGGCGGGCGCGGGGTTGGTGTTTTATCATCCGAAGGGAGCATTGCTTCGCAAGCTTATCGAGGATTATGAAAAAGACGAACATTTAAAGAGAGGCTATCAACTGGTCATAACTCCGCACATTATGCAGGCGGAATTATGGAAAACATCGGGGCACTATGATTATTACCTCGAACATATGTACACCCTGAAGATCGAGGACAAGGAATTTGTTTTGAAGCCGATGAATTGCCCCGGGCACATTTTGATCTATAAATCAAAAACGCGCAGCTATAAAGATCTGCCGTTGAGGCTTTTTGAATTGGGGACGGTGTATCGTCATGAGAAGGCGGGCGTGCTTCATGGCATGTTGCGGGTGCGCGGTTTTACACAGGATGATGCGCATATTTTCTGTTTGCCGTCTCAACTCAGAGAAGAGATCAAGGGGGTCATAGATTTTGTTT
>CAZJJL010000002.1:22528-25647 GCA_964546325.1 uncultured Planctomycetales bacterium
ACGATGAAAGTTTTTGGTTTTAACGAGGTCGGCATCGAATTGAGTACGCGGCCGGAAAAATATATCGGGTCTTTGGAGGATTGGAAGGTCGCGACGGATGCCCTCGAGGGGGCGCTACAAGAAAAGGGCCTGACCTATGATATCAATGAAGGCGACGGCGCTTTTTACGGACCGAAGATCGATATCAAATTAAAAGATGCGTTGAAGCGTTCCTGGCAGTGCGCGACGATCCAGTGCGATTTCGCGTTACCCAAACGGTTCGATCTTCATTATGTTGACGCCGACGGAAAAAAGGCGCAGCCGATCATGATCCATCGGGTCTTGTTGGGCAGCGTTGAGCGTTTTATCGGAGCGCTTGTGGAGCATTATAAAGGAGCGCTGCCGTTATGGCTTGCGCCGACGCAGGTTGTTTTTATCCCTATTAAGGAACAGAATGCCGCGTATTGCGTTGATTTGAAGAAATCTCTCGGCGATAAAGGCGTGCGCGTAGATATAGACGGCAGGAACGAAACGCTGAATAAGCGCATCCGTAATGCCGAGTTGAATAAAATTCCGTATATTATTGTAGTCGGAGACCAGGAATCCGCGCATGGCACTGTTTCGGTGAGGAAGAAAGGTTCTCGGGATGTTGCGGTGATGACACAAGAGGAATTCGCGCTTCACGTAGAGCGCGAAATTAAAAACAAGCAATAAGGAGGTGGTTGTGCTCAACAAGAAGTTCATTCGTATCAATGATAAGATCAGGGCTGCACAGGTTCGCTTGATCGGGCCGGAAGGCAACCAGTTGGGAGTTGTGGCGATCAATAAGGCAATGGAGATAGCCAACCAATATGAGCTTGATTTGGTTGAAGTCGCTGCTCAAGCCACTCCTCCGGTCTGTAGAATTACCGATTATTCTAAATTTAAGTACGACCAGGAAAAGAAAGAGCGCGAGGCAAAAAAGCACCAGCGCCACAATAAAATTAAAGAAATTCGGGTCAAGCCCAATATAGATGAGCATGATTATAAGGTTAAATTAAGGCAGGCAATAGATTTTTTGGCTAAAAAAGATAAGGTCAAGATCAATCTTTTCTTCCGCGGCAGGCAGATGGAGCATCTTGATTTAGGCCGAAAAGTGCTTGATAAATTTATCGCGGATTCACAGGAACACGCTATAGTAGAGAAAGAGCCGATTTTGGAAGGCAGGATCATGTCGTTTGTTTTGTCACCGAAATAGGCGCATACACATACGAGGTATATATGGGAAAACTGAAAACAAAAAAAGGCGTTGCAAAACGCTTTCGCACCAGCAAGTCGGGAAAAGTTAAGTATAACACATGCGGGAAGAGCCATCTGAACTCATGCAAGAAGACGGCGCGTTTGCGTAAGCTGCGTCATGGTAAAACACTGGATGACTCCAAGACCCGTAAGTACGTCAAGCGCATGCTTCCGTACGGGTAACGATAGAAGAAAGTGAGAGGGTAACACACAATGGCAAAAGTTAAACATAGTGTTGCAACGCGCAGGCGTAAAAAAAGAGTATTAAAGGCGGCGAAAGGCCACTGGGGTGACCGCAGTAAGCAATTCCAGCAGGCTCGTCGGGCGCTTTTGCATGCGTTAACGTACGCGTATCGCGATAGACGCAATAAAAAAAGGACGATGCGGGCACTCTGGATCGTGCGTATTAACGCTGCTTGCCGCGCATCCGGGATAACCTATAGCGCTTTTATGAGAGGGCTCAAAAAAGCCGAGGTTGGTCTTGACCGAAAAGTCCTTGCGGAAGTGGCGGTGCGTGATCCGAAGGCATTTGTAAAGCTTGTCGAAATCGCGAAAGCATAATTGAGACAGCAACAAAAGGCTGCCGTATGTACGTCATAATCGTCGGGTGTGGAAGGGTCGGTTCGGAGCTGGCAAGGCTTCTATCAAGCGAGGGGCACAATGTCGTAGTTATCGACAGAAGCCCCTCTTCTTTTGATCGTCTGGGAAGCTCGTTTAACGGGCTTACGCTTGTTGGCAACGGATTTTCGGTGAGCCTTCTGAAGCAAGCGGGCGTGGAAAAAGCGGATGCATTTTGCGCGGTTACCAACGGCGATAATACCAACCTTATTTCGGCGCAGGTAGCGAAAAAAATCTTTAAGATCCCCAAGGTCTTCGCGCGTATCTATGATCCGCAGCGCGCGCAGATATATTCTACCCTTGGATTGGATATTATAAGCGGAACGACCTTATTCGCGTCTATGTTGCGCGACAAGATCATCGAAAGCCGTTTTTCCAGCTATTTGATCGAAACAAAAGAGCTTGGGGTTATCGAGCTGGAAGCGCATAAAAATATCGTCGGGAAAACCATCCAGGAACTCAACGTCCCTTCCGAATTCTTAGTTGTGGCGGTCCGGCGTCTCGATGGGGTCGTTATTCCCGATCCTGCCATGGTCATAAAAGAAAAAGATGTTTTGATGGCGGCCGTAAAAGTTGATCGTCTGCAGGACATTCGGGAACGGTTTGGGTTGGAGGAAGGATAATCCATGCACATCGTGATTGTCGGTGCCGGAAAAGTCGGGTATTTTCTAGCCAAACGGCTCTTCGAAGATAAGCACGTCGTCAGTATTATCGATAAAGACCGCAGCGTTTGCGAAGAGATCGCTAAGGACCTGGAGGTCCTCGTTATTAACGGCGATGCCTGCGATCCGCGCATCTTGGAAGAGGCGGGGGTTGACCGGGCCCATGTGTTGGCTTCGGTAACCGGCGATGATGAAGACAACCTGATTATTTGCCAGTTAGCAAAAGAGCGTTTTGGGGTGCAGCGTACGGTGGGACGCGTGAACAACCCCGATAACGAGCATACGTTCGCGCAATTGGGTATCGATGTCCCGGTTGATTCCACAAAGATCATTGCCAAGATCATCGAAGAAGAAGTTTCGTTCTCCGATTTTGTTACCCTGATGAGTTTTAAGCGCGGCAAGCTCGCCTTGGTGCGCGTTGATCTCCCCGATGATTCCCCTGTTATCCATAAGCAGGTTTTGGAAGTGCGTTTGCCGGAGAATTCGGTTCTCGTTTCTATTTTGAGAGGGGAAGAAGTCATTGTGCCGAAAGGGAATACGGTTTTTCAGGCGGCTGTCGGGTTGTATAACTCGGCAGCTTTT
>CAZJJL010000002.1:25657-35930 GCA_964546325.1 uncultured Planctomycetales bacterium
GGTTATCGTTCCCAAAGGAGATACGGTCTTAAAAGCCGGCGATGATATTATCGCGATCACCCTTATCGGTAACGAACCGCAGTTGTTAAACCTATTGGTAGGCAAATTATGAGACTCTTCGACACCCCCCGTGTTGTGATGCAGGCGACGCTCGGGATCATCGTGGAAATCCTTTATACTGCCGCTATCATGCTGGTTTCATATATTGTTTGCCTCGCGTTTTACTTCAAACGATGGTCTTAAAACCAAATCTCGACGACATTAAAAACATCGGTTATTATCTGGGCAAGATCATGCTTGGCATCGGTTTTGTCATGGCGGTGCCTTTGGCCGTAGGCCTGGTGTTTCAGGAATATAATGCGGTACTGGATTATCTTATTGCCATAGAGATCACGCTTATTTGCGGGTTCGCGCTTACTCTGATATGCCGCAACGATAAAGAAATGTCCTGGATGCAGGGCATGATCGTTGTTTCTCTGACGTGGATCGTCGCGATGCTTGTGGGAGCTCTTCCGCTTTATCTCAGCGGGCATTTCAGATCATTCCTTGACGCCTGTTTTGACGCGATGTCCGGGTTTGCAACGACGGGACTTTCGCTGTGCCAGGATATGGACCATATGTCCCACGCCCATAATTTCTGGCGGCATTTGACGATGTTCCTTGGAGGGCAGGGGATCGTGATCGTTGCGCTTTCGTTCTTTGTTAAAGGGTCTTCCGGCGCTTTTAAAATGTATGTCGGCGAAGCACGCGATGAGCGCGTATTGCCGAATGTTATTTCAACGTCCCGCTTTATTTGGCTGGTAAGCTTGGTTTATTTGGCGATGGGCACAGTGGCGTTTGGAGTCATTGGCATAGCCAGCGGAATGGGCTGGCTCAACGCGTTTTTCCACGGCACGTGTATTTTTATGGCAGCTTTTGATACCGGCGGTTTTGCGCCGCAATCGCAGAGTATTTTATATTATCATAGCTTCGCCTATGAAATAGCCACGATCGTTTTTATGCTTCTGGGGGCCATAAATTTCAAGCTCCATTATCAGGCCTGGACAGGCAATAGGAAGGAGCTGGTGAAGAATATCGAGTCTATCACGTTATTTGTTTCCATCGCGCTTCTTTTTATCCTGGTCGCTATCGGCTTGGAACGCAGCGGAACCTATTCCTCGGCGCTGTCGTTATTCCGCAAAGGGTTTTATCAGTTGATTTCCGGACACACCGGTACGGGCTTTCAAACGCTCTATCCCAAACAGTTCATAAACGAGTGGAGTGATTTAGCGATCGTCGGTTTAGTGTGCGCCATGGGATTGGGCGGGGCGATCTGTTCAACGACCGGCGGTATTAAGATGTTGCGTGTCGGCATTATTTATAAGGCCCTGCGGGAAGATATCAAGCGTATTATTTTGCCGGAAAAAGCGGTGCTTGTGCAAAAATTTCATCACATAAAGAGTATTTTTTTGAATGACAAGCAGGTCCGCTCGGCGCTTTTGATCACGTTTTGTTATTTCTTGTTGTTCGGAGTTGGCTCAGTCGTAGGGATGATCTTGCGGTATCCTTTTTTGGATGCGTTGATGGAGTCAACATCCGCGGCCGCCAATGTCGGGTTATCATGCGGGATTACGGACCCGGGGATGCATCCGCTTCTTAAGATTACCTATATATTTCAGATGTGGGCGGGGAGGCTCGAGTTCATGTCGGTGTTTACGCTTGCCGGATTTTTTGTGGCAGCGATAAAGGGGAAATAAATGCTCCGGAGATTTCGAAAAATACTGCGAATGTTGTGTTGCATATGCGGGTTGTGTCTTGTCTGGCAGGCCGTTCCGATAAGTTTCGCGCAAGAAAAATATTGCTCAAGCAAGGAATTGATCGAGCAGTCTAAACAGCTTGACGGGACAGAGGTTCGCTATGAAGGAGAAGTTATTGGTGATATAATGAACAGGGGCGCGTATACCTGGGTCAATGTCCACGATGGTAAAAATGCCCTTGGATGCTGGATGCCGCGCAGGATAGCGGATACGATACGATACGCGGGGAATTTTAAAACGCGCGGCGATTGGGTCGTTGTCAGCGGACAGTTTCATCGCGCCTGTCCGATGCATGGCGGAGATCTGGATATTCATGTCCAGGAGCTCACGATCGCCCGCCGCGGGCACGACATTATTGAGCCGTTTAATATTGCAAAAAGGAATGTAGCCGTTGTTTTGGCGGGGGTATTATGTCTGGTATTGATTTTAATGAGATTCAGGCGGCCGTAGAAAGGGAGATCGCAGGTATTGCCACTCCTGTTCAGATGGAGGAATTCCGTCTGAAATATGTGGGGCGCAAGGGCGTTCTTGCCGATCTAACAGGGACGATTCCGACGCTTCCTAAAGAAGAGCGGGGCGCGTTTGGCCAGAAAGTGAATGCGTTAAAAACGAAACTCATCGGTCTTATCGCGGAAAAAGAGAAAACTTTTTCGGCAGAGGCTGTTCGTGCGACCCGGAACGTTGTTGATATCGGTATGCCGGGGATTTCCCAAGAGCTGGGCAGGAAGCATCCGCTTACTCAGGTGATCGAAGAGATCGTTTCGATCTTTACGCGCATGGGGTTTTCAGTGGCCGATGGCCCCGAGATCGACACAGAATTCTGCCGCCCTCAATATTCCGCTGGAACATCCTTCGCGCGACGCCTTCGATACGTTTTATTTGGCTACAGACGCTAAAGAGAGGCTGCTCTTACGCAGCCAAACTTCTCCGGTGCAGATCCGCGTTATGCAGAAGCATAAGCCTCCGCTTGCGGTGATCGCTCCCGGACGGGTATATCGACCCGATGCGGTTGATGCCAGCCATTCCTTCATGTTCCATCAGATCGAAGGGTTTGTTGTTGATAAAGGTATCACCTTTTCCGACTTAAAAGGGACGCTCGAAACATTTGCCAAGGCTATTTTCGGCGAGGATATTAAAATGCGGTTCCGCCCGCACTACTTTCCGTTCACCGAACCGTCGGCGGAAGTCGATATTTCGTGCTATATATGCAAAGGGAAAGGGTGTTCGGTGTGCGGTCGCAAGGGCTGGCTGGAGATTTTAGGCTCGGGCATGATCCATCCCAATGTTTTTAAGAACGTGGGATACCGCGCCAAAGAATACACCGGGTTTGCTTTTGGTATGGGTGTGGAGCGTATTGCCATGTTGAAATATGGCATTGACGATATCCGTTTATTCTACGAGAACGACCTGCGCTTTTTAAAACAATTTTAATGCGATGAAAGTCACCTATAATTGGCTTAAGGATTTTGTGGATATCAAGCTTTCGCCTGAAGCGCTGGCTGATAAGCTTACCATGTCCGGGCTTGAGGTTAAGGGGATCGAAACTCATTCCGACGACTATGTTTTTGAAATCGAGATCACCTCGAATCGTCCCGATTGGTTGAGCGTTCTGGGCATTGCCCGCGAAGTCGCGGCGATAACCAACAGAAAACTGCGTTTACCGAAGGTTGCCTGCCCCCGGCCGATTGCGCATGATAAAAAGAAAAAAACGAAAAGCTGCGGAGCCGCGGTTTTTAACAACGGCACGCTCCGTATCTCTATAGAGAGTCTTGGCGATTGCCCGTTGTATACCGCCAAAGTCCTAACCGGGGTGACGGTTGGCCCCTCTCCCGAATGGTTGCGCAGAAGGCTTGAGCTCGTCGGTTGTCGCAGCATTAATAACGTGGTTGATGTTACCAATTATGTCATGTTTGTCTGGGGCGAACCGTTGCACGCGTTTGATCTGGACAAGGTGGGGTCAGATACGATTGTTATCCGCCGGGCGCGTAGCGGTGAAATCATTACAACTATTGATGGTCAGGATAAACCGCTTGATAATACGATTCTTGTTATCGCCGATAATAAGAAGCCTCTTGCGGTCGCCGGCGTTATGGGAGGCAAAGAGAGCGAGGTCGGCGCATCGACGAAGAATGTGCTTTTGGAAGCGGCGGTTTTTGATCAGGTCCTTATTCGACATGGCAGGCAAAAACTTGGCTTGCAGACCGAGTCGTCGTATCGTTTTGAACGGGGCATCGATTCTCCTCGCGCGTTGACCGCGTCCATTCATGCCGCTGCGCTTATGCAACAGTTAGCCGGAGGTACACTCACTGTTGTTACCAGCGCAGGCAAAAAACCCTCCGCGCAAAAAGCTTTTGAGGTAAGTCTTTCTTCAACACAAACCATGCTTGGCGTCGAAGTCGGAGCCGCGCGCATCAAAACAATTCTTCAGCCCCTTGGGTTCTCTGTTGTGACCCGGTCAAAAGATATCCTGAAAGTTACGGCCCCTTCGTTCCGGCAGGATGTAAAAACAGAAGTGGATGTTTTAGAAGAGGTCGCGCGCGTGTACGGATATGATAAAACGCCGGTAACATTACCTGCGATAAAGCCCCGACTTTTAGATAACCAAGCGCGCGCTTGGATTACGGTTGTACGAGAGGCAATGATTGGGCTTGGCGCCCAGGAGGCGCTCACGCATAGTCTTATTGATCGGGACGTCTTGGTTGCTGCGGGTTTTCCCGGGCTTGCGTCGGTTTCGGTCGCGAATCCATTGAGTAAAGAGCAGGAGATCATGCGGCCTACGCTGGTGCCGAGCCTTTTGCAATGCGTTGCCAGGAATTTAAATCAACAGCAGGAATATGTGAGCCTTTTTGAGATAGCCTCGGTGTACATTCCTGTCGCAGGAGGCGTTCCGGAGGAACGGCCAACCCTAGGGATAGCCTTATCCGGGACGAGAGAAGTTCTTTTGCCTCAGGGGGTCATAAAAGATGAGGCGGGACTGCTTCATATAAAAGGCATGTGTCAATCATTGGCCGCGCGGCTTGGCGTTGAGGGCCTTTCACTGGCAGCGGGAAAAGATCCTGACGAGGCCGGCATTGTTGTCGACGGAGACGTTGTCGGTTTTGCTCGCGCGGTTTCAAAGAAGTCTCTTGACGCGGTTGATATTAAGAATAAAACCGTTTGCGTGGCGGAGATTAATTGTGCTTCGCTCTTAGGAAAAGCGCATCGGATAAGACGCTTCCGTCAGCTGCCGAAGTTCCCTTCGGTGAGCCGGGATGTCTGTTTTGTCGTTAAAGACTCTCTTTCTGCGGGAGAAGTCATCGCGGCAGTCCAGTCGCAGGCCCCCGATATTTTACGCAATGTCCGGGTATCAAATTATTATAAAGGCAAACAGATTGCCGACGGATATAAGGCGTTAACTGTTTCATGCGTGTATCGGGCTGATGATCGGACGTTGACCGAAATGGAAGTGAACCCCGCGCACGAGCTTATGTGCGATGCGGTCAAAAAAACGCTTGGCGCGACAGTGCGCTAGATTGACGAGCGTTTGTTGCTGTGCTATACTTAAGGTGTAACGGTTAGGACGGAAGTCTATCCCTGCCGTGTTCGTTAGGCGGTCGATGATTGGTGAGCCAACACCTATTACCCGGGAGTATATACTCTGGCGGCGCCAAAGCTCCGCAGGTCGCTCCCACGTGTAACCGAAAGGTTCACAGCACATCAGCCAACGGCACAGTGCGGGGATTTTTATTTGAAGCAAAAAAGTCGGGTTGCACGTGACAAGTCATAAGGTCACAAGACTGTTTTCCGCCAGAGGCGGATGCGAAGTCTCCGCTTCTTCAGTCGCTTGGAGTAAGCAACAGACTCCTTCAGAATGGCAGTAAAATAATCTGTCATTCTGAGGCCTCGAAGAGGCCGAAGAATCTGTTTTTACTTGTGACGTTGTGACTTGTGACCTTGAAACCCGCGTATAATACGCATATACATATGGCAACCCTTCCAACAGACCTTCCACTGGCCGCGCGCATGCGGCCATCCACTCTTGATTCATTCGTCGGGCAAGAGCATCTTTTAGCTCCCGGAAAACTCCTTCGTCGCGCTATAGAGGCCGATCGTATCACCTCGCTTATCCTTTTTGGGCCTCCCGGAACCGGTAAAACATCGCTTGCCTGGTGCATTGCCAATCAAACACGATCGCATTATGCGGCGGTGAACGCCACCGTTTCCAACGTTGAGGAATTACGCAGGATCATCGCGCAGGCAAAAGCGCGTAAAAAAGAAAGCGGCGAGCGCACGATCCTTTTTATCGACGAAATTCACCGTTTTAACAAAGCGCAGCAGGATGTTTTGTTACCGGATGTCGAACAGGGGAATCCTGTGTTGATCGGGGCAACCGTGCATAATCCGTATTTTGCGCTTACGTCCGCGGTTTTATCCCGGTCCCTCGTTTGCGAACTCAAGGCCCTTTCCGAAGAGCATATCCGTACGATCTTACGCGCGGCGCTGCAGGATAAAGAGCGCGGCCTCGGCGCATATGCGATTAAGGCCGATGAAAAAGCACTGGGATTTTTGGCGAAAACAAGCGAGGGGGATGCCCGGCGCGCGTTAAGCGCGCTTGAAATAGGCGCCCTGACCACAAAACCCGGCAAAGACGGCGCGATCGTTCTGACACTTGAGATTGCCGCCGAGTCTATCCAGAAAAAACCGATTCTGTATGACCGGGATGAAGATGGCCATTATGATACGGCATCGGCGTTCATTAAATCAATGCGCGGATCGGATCCTGATGCGGCTATCTATTGGATGGCCAAGATGCTGTATGCCGGAGAAGACCCGCGTTTTATCGCTCGCCGCGTTTGCATTTTAGCTGCGGAAGACGTTGGCAACGCCGACCCGTTAGCGCTCGTTTTAGCAAGCGCTGCTTTGCATGTCGCAGAATTCGTCGGCATGCCTGAAGCGCGCATTCCGTTGGCGCAAGCGGTTATTTATGTTTCCTGCGCGCCTAAATCAAACGCATCTTATTTGGCGATCGATAAAGCGATGAAGGATATTGAGGAAAATCGCGTGCAAGAAGTTCCGGATCATCTCAAGGATTCAAGTTACAAAAGCGCAAAGAAGCTTGGCCATGGCAAAGGCTATAAATACGCCCACGACTTTGAAGGCCACTACGTTGAGCAGGAGTATACTCGTAAGAAAGTAAAATATTACGAGCCAACCGATATCGGCCATGAAGCTAAGATCAAAGAGCGGTTGGAGAAATTGCGTAAACGCGCGGAAAAATGACGCTCTTACCCCGGTGTTTATCTGCTTGTTCCGCTTAATTTCACCTTGAGCCCCTATGTCTCTTGTGTTAAAATAAGGTATGATTATTACAGAGAAGAAACCCTTTGCGGAAGTTATAGATAGCTTGCAAGGGGTGGAGAAGATTTTTCTTGTCGGCTGCGGAGAATGCGCTACGACGTGTAAGACCGGGAGCGATGAAGCGATTTCTGTGGTGAAGGCTGAGCTTGAGAAACATGGCAAGGCGGTGGTAGGCAGCTGTATCCCCAAGGCCCCGTGCATTGCCCCTCAGGTAAAGGCGGAATTAGCTAAGAATATCGCGGCGCTGCGCCAGGCAGATGCCATCCTTGTTCTGGCCTGTGGTTTGGGCGTTCAGTCTGTCCGGGAAAATAATCGTCTGGGACAACCGGTTTTGCCTGCGCTCGACAGCATTTGCACCGCAGTTGTTGACACGAAAGGTGTTTTTCAGGAAAAGTGTTCTCTCTGCGGCGACTGCGTGTTAGGCGCAACCGCGGGGATTTGTCCCGTAACGCTTTGCCCCAAAGGTCTTATGAATGGGCCGTGCGGCGGAGTGAACAAGGGAAAATGTGAGGTGTCTGCGGAGCTCGATTGCGCCTGGGTTTTGATTTATAACGAGTTGGAGAAAAAAGGGAAGGCAGGCGCTTTAAAACAACTTCGCGCGCCGAGGGATTATGGCAAGTCGCATAAACCACATACTATTACCACGGAGAAATAATGGGAGACCTTAATTATAACGAGAAAGTAATGGATCACTTTTCGCATCCGCGTAATGTCGGAGAAATACCCGATGCAAGCGGCGTAGGGACGGTCGGTAATCCCGTATGCGGAGATGTCATGAAAATGTATATCAAGATAGAGCACGATACGATCGTCGATGCAAAGTTCAAAACATTCGGATGCGGCGCGGCGATCAGCACGAGCTCTATGGTTACGGAAATGGTTAAAGGCAAATCCATTGATGAGGCGCTGGCTATTACCAATAAGGCGGTTGCCGAAGCATTAGGAGGCTTGCCGGCAGTGAAATTGCACTGTTCGGTCCTTGCGGAGCAGGCGCTTCGCAGCGCATTAGCCGATTATTACCGTAAGATCGGTAAGGACCCTTCAGCGTTTGAACCGAAACATGACGCGCATGATCATGAGTCGCATACGCATTAAAAAAGGCGTTTTTTCGACGAATACGCGCCATGCTGTTGGTTTGACAAAGCAGTTGATACGTAGTAAAATATTGGCATTGCTCAAACAAAATAAGGAGGAAGACCGCATTGCCAAGAGCAATACAATTAAGAAAAAATTATTTAAAACATTGGAATTTAAGAAGGCAAAGAGTGTGATGTTTTACATTGCGTTTGGCGGAGAAGTTCAGACACGGGAAATGATTGAGGAGGCGCATACCCTGGGTAAGACTGTCGCGGTTCCCTATAGCAAGACCCATCGGATCATGAGGCCCTGCATTTACCACCATAAATTGGTATTGAAAAAGGGGATCCACGGAACATGCGAACCAGCGGTTGAACGTTTTATACGCTTACAAGAGATAGACTTGGTGATTGTGCCGGGGGTTGCCTTTGACAAAAAAGGCAATCGTTTAGGCAGAGGAAAAGGCTGTTATGACTATTTCTTGAAAAAGCTTCCGGCTAAGACCCGCACGATCGGCTTGGCATACGATTTTCAGATCATTCCTTCCGTACCTTCCACGCTCAACGATGTAAAGCTCGACAAAGTTCTCTTTGCCTGATTTTGGTGCACGGTTTGTTCAACGCACCGCAAAAGGAGGGCAATTAACGCCATGATTACGATCATCATCTCTGCGCTGGGCGCTTTGGTTTTGGCGTTTGGAGGATATTTTTTCAGAAAACATGTTGCCGAGAAAAAAGTCCAGGATGCCGAAACAAAAGCTCGTCTTATCGTAGAGCAATCTAAAAAAGAAGCACAGGATAAGCTGCGAGAGGCAGAACTTGAGAGTAAGGAATTGTTGCTGAAGATGCGCCAGGATTTTGAGCGTTCAACTCAGGACCGCCGGCAGGAGATCACGGGCCTTGAAAAGCGTCTTACGCAAAAAGAGGAAAATATCGATCGCAGGCTTGATCTGCTGGAAAAGAAGGAAAAGGAAATAGAGCATAAGCAGGAAGACGTCAAAAAACAGGATGAAGCGATAAAGGCGAAAGATGCGCAATTGCATTCTTTGATCGCCGAGGAAAAAGAGCGTTTACAGAAAATTTCATCGCTTTCCGCGGAAGAGGCCAAGCAGATCCTTTTAGCGCGGTTGAGTGAGGAGCTCAACAACGAAAAAGCGGGGCTTATTAAAAAGCAGGAAGAAGAAACCCGTTCTATCGCGGATAAAAAAGCGCGGGAGATCATCAGCCTTGCTATTCAGCGCTGCGCGGCAGAGCATGCGGTTGAATCGACGGTCAGCGTTGTTAACTTGCCAAGCGATGAAATGAAAGGCCGCGTTATCGGCAGGGAAGGCCGCAATATCCGCGCGTTCGAAATGGCCACCGGAGTAGACGTTATCATCGATGATACTCCCGAAGCGGTCACGCTTTCCGCGTTCGATACGGTGCGCAGGGAAGTCGCGCGCATTGCTCTCGAGAAGCTTATTAGCGATGGGCGGATCCACCCGGGGCGCATCGAAGAAGTTGTAGAGAAGGCGAAGAAAGACATTGATGAGCGGATTAAGGAAGAGGGGGAGCGCGCGGCGTTTGAAGCGCAGGTGAATAATCTGCATCCTGAACTTATCAAACTGTTAGGCCGGCTCAAATATCGCTCTAGCTTCGGCCAAAACGCGTTGCAACACTCCAAAGAAGTGTCGTTCCTTTTGGGGCTTATGGCTTCTGAGCTTGGGCTTGATCCGAAACTTGCCCGGCGCATCGGGTTGTTACACGATATCGGCAAGGCGGTCGATCATCAGGTTGACGGGACCCACGCGAAGCTCGGTGCAGAGCTCGCGCGTAAATACGGAGAGTCTCCCGAGGTTATTTCGGCGATAGAAGCGCATCATGAAGAAGCGGAATCCAAGAGTTTTTACGATGTTCTTGCCATTGCCGCGGATGCGATCAGCGCAACGAGGCCGGGAGCCCGCCGTGAAACGCTTGAAACATATATTAAGCGTTTGGAAAAGCTCGAGTCTATCGCGAATCTCTTTAAAGGCGTGGAAAAATCATATGCTATCCAGGCCGGCCGCGAGATCCGTGTTATCGTTC
>CAZJJL010000003.1:0-16316 GCA_964546325.1 uncultured Planctomycetales bacterium
CGGATAGATCTCTTGCGCTATCTTCATATACTCGCATACCTGCTCTATCTGCTCCTTTTCCTGGCGGCTGGATTTAAAATCTACGATCATCGCCGTTTGCTCATTCACGATAAGGCGATCTATCCGTTTGGTATTACCAAAACGGTCGACAAACTGTTTTTCCTGGAATATTACCGCGCCTTCACTATAAAAAACATTCCGCAGAGCCTGCGCCGTCATAAGGCGCTCAAGCATACCGGCATAAGCAGAAAAATCATCCACAAAAGGGAATTGGCAGGAAACAACGCCGACTGACCGGGCAACAATATCCTTGATCGAAATATCCTGCAAAGAGCCGACCTGCGCAAGAAGGGCGTGCATAATAAGCCCCTGTTGCTGATTCTGCCTACTCTGGCGGGAACGGGTTTCCTGAGTGAATTCATGCTGGAGTAACGGGATCCAGTCCCGATATCGCAAAGGAGGTATATGGAAAGAAGCTGCCTTCCTGATATCGGACCTGCTTTTCTGCTGACGCATACTTCCCCGCTCAAACGCAGACTCAGTGAATAAAAGCGCGGCCAAATTCTTCCCTTTTGCGTATTCGGGGACAAAAATATGCAACTCTTCGGAAGCCCTGGTCAAAGCCACATAAATACTGTTTAATTCATCGATAAAAGCTTTTTTGTATTCATCGCGCACAACGCGCGCCAGGCGGCTTGAAAAATCGGCATAGCGTTTTTTAATGTGCAAAAGCCTTAAATCCCCGTCATCAACAACAATCTGCTGCCTGGCTTTCACCGGCATTTCTAAAAACGGCACGATCACCGCGGGAAATTCCAGCCCTTTAGCTTTGTGAAACGTCAGCACATGCACTGCCTGCGAATCGGTTACATACACATACAGATCATCCGGCGATGCCTGCTCAAAATATTCAAGGAAAAGCCCGATACTGGCATGATCCTCTTCCTGTTCTTTCATAAGTTCAAGAAGCTTCATAAAAAATCCTTGTGAATCCGGGAGCTTCTCAATGCATCCGAACACGCCGTACATGCTCACCGTTAACTCATAGAGCGGAACCAAACCAACGCTCTGGAAAAACCCCTTGATGAGTGAATCCCACGCTTCAGGGAAAGACTGCTGAAACTCGCGATATAAATAGGCGCGCTCTTTTTTTGCCGTCCGCAGGGAAAATATGAAATCCCTCAAGGTTTCCGGCATGATCCCGCTGGCAGAACTGAAAATATCTCCGGTAATAAACGACGCAAACGCGCAATCATCGATCGGAGAATGCAGGAATTTCAGGAATGAAATGATCTCTTTTATATGCCGGTTCTGCCTTATATCAAGCGTCTTTTCCGATTCCACGGGAATATCTTCTTCAAGGAGCCATGCGCTGACCTGCTCAACATCGGAATTTTTGCGGCATAAGATAGCGATATCCTGTAACGCAAACCGGCCGGAAAGTTTTCGGATGCGCTCGATCACGAAAGATCGTATCGCCTCATCAGAACCCTCCTCAACGCTTTGTGGCACCGTATCAAGCTTCACGAACCCGGCGTCATTACCGGCGCGCCATGACTGTTTACTCTCCGCGAAAGCACGAACGATCTCCGCCTGGTCCTCATGCGATATCTCCGCGGCATCTTTGAAAGCTTCAAGGCGAGCGGCAAAAAACCGGCGCAGATTATCCTCGGAAAAAATAGCGTTATTGAATTCGACGATCGTTTTTTGGCTGCGGTGATTAACGCCTAAAACGTCGTTGATCCAAAGCGTGCGGGGAAATTCCTTATGCACATCGTCGATAAGCGACACTTCCCCTCCCCGAAATCGGTAAATCGCCTGTTTTTTATCCCCCACAAAAAAGAGCGACCCTTTCTCCGAAAGCGCATTATCGATCATTTTATAGAGATTTTCCCACTGAAGCCGGCTGGTATCCTGGAATTCATCGATTAGAAAATGCCGAAAACGGCAGGCAAGCCGATAGTAAAGCTCCGGTAAAGTCAAACCCCGCTCGCCAAAAAGTATCGACGCATGTTTATTGAGCTCATCAAGGAAAATAACATCCTCTTTTTTTGAAAGCTCTTTAAAATCATCCAAAGCGTATTGATAGATCCGGACATAGTAATTATATGCCGAGCTCGCCTGCGTTTCCGCCAGTTCCTGCAAAGAAGCGCGCACCTCTTTCCACCGACGAACCGCCTCATCAGAGGCAGTCCCCCCTTTATTCAGCTTGATCTCCTCTTTATTGAACGCGGCAGGGAGGCCGTCCAGGTCAAAGTAATCCTTATGCGAAGCGCAGAATTCAGCAAGTCCGTTCACAAATGTTTTATTTGTTTCTCGGGGCGCCACCGCAAGAAAAGCTTCCGTGCAGGCAATAACGCGTTTTTTAAGCGCAATAATATCGTTATCATCGACCTCGTTACGCACAAACGTCCCCGCATGCTTATTGGAACTGGCATATAATGATAACAAAACCTCGAAAATATCTTTCTTGGGAAGCCACGAGGTCTTGTTTTCAACGATAAGATAGTGCAGGATGAATTCACGGAAAAAACGTTCCAGCTTTTTATCGGTATGCGCCCGGTCGATCAACTTATCCAAACTATAGGAAAGATACTGCGGATAGTCCTTTTTAGTCCTGAAATTTGCCGATACATCAAGCCGAAAAGCGCAGCCGGAAACAATGGCATTAATGAAACTATCGATAGTCTGAACCTGGAAATAATTATATCCGCGGATGATCTGCGCAAGCACCTTTTCCGCTTTACGGCGGCAAACGGCTTCATCAACCCCTAAGGCATCCAAAACGCTCTTCTTGATATCAGGACGCTGAAAGCTATCCAAGGCAATGCGCTTAAGGAAGTCAAGGATACGCTCTTTCATTTCAAGAGCGGCTTTATTGGTGAACGTAACGGCAAGAATGGTTTTTAAAGGGATTTCATCGGCTTTAAGGGTAGGATTAATGACAAGCTGCAGGTAACGTTGCGCCAGGGCGAACGTCTTACCGCTTCCTGCGGAAGCTTCGACTTTCTTGATCTGAGGGAAAATAAATTCGTTTTGGTTCATGATTTTAATTCGGTTATCCGTGTTCGGTCAGCGGCTAGAGCTTTCAAACGGTGCTTTTTACCCAGAACCGTAAACCGCACACCGAACATGAAACTAATTTCTTGACATGAGCCTATTTTCAGCTATACTAGGTAACACTTTTACCAAAAGCTATCCAAAGGAGTCACCTATGTTAAGAAACTGTTTTCAATGCGGCAAAGGCGCTATGGTCGGAATGGCTGTCTCGCGCAAAGGTCTTGCCAAGAAAAAAGGCGGTACCGGTAGCAAAGTCTGCCGCCGGAACAAGCGTTCTTTCAACGCGAACCTGCAAAAAATGCGCGTTATCGTCAATAAACACCCTAAAACCGTTTATATCTGCACCAAGTGCATTAAAAAAGGCGCGTTCAGCAGAGCCTGATAATAACCCCGTTTTTTATGTGCGTTATACGCTACACGTAAAAAGAACGGGGTTATTTCTTTATCGCAGGAAAATCTCTTCTATTTCAAGGATTACCGATTCATGCTCATTCCAGCTATCCAGCCGCGGGGTAAAGACCATGTCAAACGCAGTGCTTGCCATAAGTTCTTGCCTCAGGCCAGCCATGCCGAAACCGATTGCCGGAAGGGTTGTTACCCCATCGCTTACCCACATTTTCAATGTCTCTTTACCTAAAGCCTGAGGCATACCCTTAACCGAAAGGTCTTTGGTATAAAAAAGCGGCTCGGGATTTGCTGCGCCGAACGGTTCCAGCTGCTGCAGCTGACGGCACAATTCAAGGGTAAAGACCCCAAGGTTTGCCTCCATATCGACATCCATGCTGGGCAGAAGGTCTTCGATCATAAGCTTGTGATGCGCAAACGCGTTGATCCTCGTACGGAAATCATCGATATTGTCATGCGGAATGACCAAACCAACGGCATGCGAATGCCCGCCGAAAGTCTCAAGACAGCCGCTGCATTCCATAAGCGCATCAAATAAATGAAAATTCTTGATTGATCTTCCGGAACCTTTGCACGACCCTTCTTTTTTTGAGATAAGGATCGTCGGCCGGTAAAAACGGTCGGCAAGCTTTGAGGCAACCACGCCTAAAACCCCCTGATGCCAATCATCTCCGGCAACCACGATCACTTTATGGTCCTTGAAATTGATCTCTTTATTGATCAACTCCTTAGCCTCCTCGAATATCTTACCTTCGATCTTTTGACGCTGCCGATTAAAGCCTTCGATAGTTTGCGCAAGCCTGCCTGCCTCAACCTGATCCTGGCTCATTAAAAGCTCAAGGGAGACTTCCGGAGTATCCACCCGGCCGCTGGCATTGATACGGGGGCCGAGGATGAAACTGACATACCCCGCGTTCATCTTCTTTTCATGCAACCTGCTTGCGGTCATTAACGCACGCAGCCCCGGCCTGTTCGTCGATCTCAACTTTTCAAGGCCTAACTGTGCAATAACCCTGTTCTCGCTTATCAGCGGCACGACATCCGCGATCGTCCCCACCGCCACCACATCAAGATCATCCAGACAACGGTTTCCTGTTAATGCCTGACACAATTTAAACACAACGCCGACACCGGCAAGCTCGCGGAACGGATATCCGCTATGCTTGACTTTCGGGTTGATCACACAAAGCGCCGGAGGTAAAGTCTCCCGGGAAGGCTCATGATGATCCGTAATGATCACGTCGATACCCTCATCCTGCAACGCGCGAACCTCTTCATAACTTGAAGTCCCGCAATCAGCGGTAATAAGCAATGTCGCTCCTTTTTCCTTTGCCAACGCAACGATCGAATCGCTTAAGCCGTAGCCTTCCTTAACACGATGCGGGATATAATGATCGACATGTATGCCCATTTTCCGCAGTGTCGATTTCAATACCGTAAGACTGGTGATCCCGTCAACATCATAATCGCCGAAAACCAGCACATGCTCCCCATTCACGGCCGCTGTTTTAATGCGGCGCACTGCTTGCTCCATATCACGGAAAAGGAAGGGATCGAAAAAAGACTCTTCGTTAACCAAAAGAAATTGCCTTGCTTCTTCAGGCGTACGCATGTTACGGTTAATAAGTATCTGGGCAACAAGGGGAGAGATCCGAAGGGCATTACTGATACGTTCCTGAAGAAGGATATCAGGAGTATGGATATTGAGGACTTTTTTAGGACGCATGGAACAACTCTCTCTCGCTGTCATTCTGAGTGAGCCTACTTGAAAACTTAGCGAACGAAGAATCTAACTTCCACCTTCCCAGATCCTTCACTCGCCATAACTGAAAGGCAAACTCGTTCAGGATGACACGTCAACACATCATTTCAGACGAAAAAACGTGTCACATTTGCTCAGGCCGCGTTACCCCTAACAATTCAAGGCCGGTTGCAAGGACCGTCTTCGTCGCCTGAATAAGCGCAAGCCGCGCTTTGCATAACGCTTCTTCCTGGCCAAGCACGCGATGTTTATCGTAGAACTTATGGAATGTTTCGGCGAGCTCCTGCAGATAAACGGTGACCATAAAAGGATCCTGAGTCGCAATGCATGTCAACAAAACAGACTGGAACTGCCACAATTTTTTGATCAGCGCAAGCTCCTCTTTTTCCTTTAAGAGAGGATATTCAATGCCGCTATCGCGCAATACCACACCGCTGTTACGTATGATACTGGCGATACGCGCATGCGCGTATTGACAGTAGTATACCGGATTCTCCGCGGTCTGCTTCTTTGCGACCTCCAGATCAAAATCAAGATGACTCGAAGTCTTACGCATCACAAAAAAGAACCTCGAAGCATCCAAACCGACTTCTTCAAGTACCTCACGCAACATAATATACTGACCCTTGCGCGTCGACATATGAAGCGGTTTACCGCCGCGCGAAATAGTCGCCAATTGCACGATCACAATGGCAACAGAAAGCGCGTCATACCCCAAAGCAGAAACCGCGGCTTTCAAGCGGTTAATATACCCGTGATGGTCAGGGCCCCACAGATTGATCAAAAATTCATACCCTCGCTTGAATTTTTCGCGGTGATAGGCGATATCGGGGGCTAAATACGTATATGAACCGTCGCTTTTAATGACAACGCGGTCTTTATCATCGCCAAACGCGGTTGATCGTAACCAAACCGCGCCATCCTGATCATATACAAACCCTCTTTGACGCAATACCCCAAGCGTCTCTTCAATCTTTCCGCTTTCACGCAAACTTTTCTGGCTGTACCAGCAGTCAAAACGAACGCCAAAATCATCAAGTTCCTTGCGGATGATCTCCAAGATATAATTCCCCGAATACTCAGGAAAATCCGCGACGGCCTCTCCTTTTTCTTTTATTTCTTTGGCCATATCAACGATATAGTCGCCCTGATAATGATCCTCGGGGAATTCAACCTGCTCCCCGTTGAGCTGGGCTAAACGCAGGCGCACGGAATTCCCCAGAATATTGATCTGATTCCCCTCGTCATTAAGATAATATTCCCGTTTTACGTCAAATCCCGCAAAAGCATAGATGCTCGCAAGCGCGTCTCCTACGACTGCCTGCCGCGCGTGCGCAACGGATAAGGGGCCGGTAGGATTAGCGCTGACAAACTCGATCAGGACTTTTTTGCCGCCTCCCACGGTAAGACGAAGCGCATCCGCGCCCCGGGCCATAAGAGCAGCCAGGTATTCATAAAAATAGGTATCGCTCAGATAAAAATTAATGAACCCCGCCCCTTCAACTTTAACCGCGCTTACATACGGCTGAGCAGCATCATGCGCAAGTTCTTCGTTAAGGCGGTCGATGAGTTCCTTGGCTATAACAAAAGGGGGTTTTTTAAGGAATTTGGCAAGGCGCATTGCCACATTCGTGGTTAAGTCGCCAAAACGCTGATCCGTGGGAAAATCAAGCGTAACCTTCTCGCTAAACCCCTGATAGGCTTCAGCAGAAAGTATCTTTCCGAATACATTCGTCAGTAATGTTTGTATGTCTTTGGTCATGGTAATGCCTGGATTACCGGTTCAGTTGGGAGGGTGACCGGCAAATACGTAACACGCTTACTTTTTGGCTACGCTCTTTCGGGTGAGCCTCACCTTTTTGGCATCAGACCAGAGCCGTTCGAGCGCGTAAAAATCGCGCACCGGCTTATTGAAGATATGGACGATAACACTTGAAAAATCAAGGACGATCCAGCCGGACTGATCCTCAGACGCAACTTTCGACAGGGACTTGATCTTGTCCTTTGCCAACTCATCGGCAATCCCCTGAGCAATAGCATTCACCTGCCGCAAAGAATTCCCGCTTGCAATGACAAAATAATCGCAGAATCCTGCGACGGGACGCATATCAAGCACCTTAATATCCAATGCTTTCTTATCGCGCGCCGCAGCTACAATTTTAAGTGCCACATCTTTGGCTTCGCTCAAAATGCCTCCTCAACAATACATACCCCGGCAAGGTTCACCGGGGTATGCGGAATTAGTAAGCCGAAAAACTTACTTTTTACCTAAGATTTTATACATGCCGGTAGAGCAATCAGGGCATTTTCCCTTCATAGCAGGACGGCCGTTCTTCATGGTAACCTTCTGCTCATCCTTCATTTCCTTAGTGCCCTTGCACTTGACACAATATCCTTTTTCAGCCATTTTGTCTCCTCCTTATAGGTGTTAGAATTATACCGGTGTTAATCTTAACACACTTTCCCGAAACGGTCAACCAGAATCATTTCTTTCCCACGCTTAAAGCGCCAATAAAGGCATCCGCGATTTCAGGAAAGAACTGTTTTCCCTTCTCTTGCTCAATGACCGCAAGCGCCTGCTCTTTAGGCAACCCGCGGCGATAAGGCCTGTCTGTCGTAATGGCATCATACACATCAGCCACCGCAACAATACGCGCTATAAAAGGGATCTGGTCTCCCTTGAGCCGCTCAGGATACCCTTTTCCGTCAAAACGCTCATGATGATACTTAACGCCAAGGATGGGCTCCTTGAACTCATCAACGTTATTGAGGATCGATACTCCGATAAGCGGATGTTTTTCAATCTCAACGCGTTCGGACTCGGTTAAAAACCCGTTTTTGTTCAAAATACTCTCCGGAACGCCGATCTTACCGATATCATGCAGAAACGCGGCAATGCGCAGATTTTCCCGCAAACGCTCCAGTTCCTGCCGCTGAACCAATCCCCGCGCGCCAAGCTCTTCCAATAACAATAACGAATATTGTGCGACACGGGCGGTATGGCCTTGCGTATAAGGGTCTTTAGCTTCGATCGCGCCGGCCAACGCAAGAGTCGTCTGGAAAAAGAGGTTCTTGTTCTTGGTGAACTGGTCACTGAGATCTTCAAAAAGCCATGCGTTCTGAATAGCCATGACCGCGTCAGAAGATAATACCGTAAGAAAATCAAGCTCTTCTGCCGCGTAAGAAGACCCGTCCTTTTTCGCTCCTAAAAAAAGCGCAAAAATAAGTGTATCGCGATAAAATCCCGGTATACAGGCGCGGGCATTATAGAGCAGGAATTCGTTACGCAGGTCTTCAAGCCAGGGTTTTTCCGCACTCAAAGTAAGACTGGCAGTTTCAAGGATATCCAACAGCAAATACGGCGTATCCCATAAACGCATCGAAGCATCGGTAAAATACCGTATCAGCGTATCGTCTTTACCGATCTTCGTGAATCCCTTGGGAACCTTAACCCCCATCTTCCCCCGGGATACATAGGCAACATACGCGTCTCTCTTCTTATCGTATAAAAGTAAACTGGCGTGCTCAATGCGGAGGATCCGAACGATGGTACGCAGGATCAGCTTAACCAAAATATCAACCCGATGAACCAAGATCATCAGCCGGGCAGTATTTTCAAGCTCTTTGCGGTAATCTGCGGCTATCTGAGGCATACTTACGGTTTTTGGAGAATAAGCGTATTTACTTTTCCGCGGAGCTCTTCTAAGCTCAGCGGCTTAATGATATAATCCAACACGCCAAGTTCGCGCGCTGATTCTTTGGCGCTATCATCATCGCGGCCGGTTATCATAAGCGCCTTAAGCCCGGGAGAGATCTCTTTAAGGCGTTTTAATACGTCAATACCGTTCATATCCGGCATTTTCATATCAAGGAACACCCATTCAGGAACGTGCTCCGCAAACCGCTCTATCGCTTCTTTACCGCATGTCGCCTTAACCGTCTCAAAACCAAGACGGGTCAAAAAATGGCTTAAGAAATCAACTACGTCAACTTCATCGTCAACGACCATTATTTTCATAGCCAACGGCTCCTTTCCCCCAGTTGTTATTTTAAACCTTTTTTTCCGGTAATTCCATAGAAAAAGCGGTCCCCGTTAAATATTCCGAAGTAAACCAAATCCTGCCGTGGTGGTTCTCTTCGATGATACGCTTTACAACATACACCCCGATACCGCTCCCTGACTTATACGAAGACTTCGTGGTAAAGAACGGGGCAAAGATCTTACGCTTATCCTCTTCTTTAACCCCGATACCGTTATCAGAAATGGTAATGACGGTCTTTCCCGGTACGTGACGCATAAGAAACCGCAGCTGCGCCGTAAAATGCCTCGCCTCTTCCTCGTTCAAAAGCGCCTGTTTCTCCTTCACTGCCTCATAGGCGTTATCAAGAAGGTTATAAATGACTTCGGTAATCTGCGCTTTAATGCCGTAGACCATACCGTCGCCTTCTATAGATGTCGTTAACGGAATGTGCGCGACCTCATGTTTCACCTGCATAAGATTACCCGCCAAATCAATGATCTCTTGGACATGAAAATGCGAAAAGAAGGTCTCCTTCTCCTCGACCCTGGCAAAATCAAGGATACCCTTAATGATCCCATCCGTCTTTTTCACGTTCTCAAGCTGCGAGTCAGCGATCTTTGCGATATATTCAAACGTCTGTTTGAGGTCCTGATCGGAACTCAATAATGCACCGTGTTTTTTTATGAATTCTTCGATCTCGAACTTAAGTTCACCGCTGGCAAGGGAAAATTGATTGAGCCGGTTCTTTATCTGATGCGCAACGCCGTCCGCCATGCCTCCGATAGAAGCAAGTTTTTCGGCGGAAAATACCCGCTCCTGCGCCAGGCGCGACTCTTCAAAGAACATACAGTTCTCGATCGCCAATGCAGCCTGCTTCGTAAGAATGCCGAATACATTCATATCATCTTCCGTGTATGCCTGCTGATTAACTTTCTCCCCCAAGAAAACGAACGCCAAAAGCTCATCCCCGGCAAACGACGAGATAACAACCTTCACCGGTAACGGCAGCAAGAATGATTCGCGTATATACGCAGGCATCTCTTCAAAATAAAACGGCTCCCGATGCTGCTTGATATACTGCACAAAGGCGTCGTCCTCTCCCATCTGCGCGCTATGCAACCGCTCATGCCCGACGTTCCTGATCGCCTGAAGACGATAGGTCTTGTTTTTCTTATCCTGCACGAATATCGCCGCGAATTCTATCCAAATGGTACGTTTAAGGATGTACACAATGAGTTTAGCCAACTTGTAGAGGTCTCGCTGGGTGACCATACCGCTTGCTGCCTGCAAAAGAATACGCTGATACCGGCGCTGCTGCGTCAAAAGAAGCGCTTCTGCTCTCCGTTGCAAAAAACGATAGATAACCGGGCCGCCGGACGCAAGAATAACCGCGGTTGTCGTCGCTATCCACCCTGAACCTTCTTTAGCCAGGATCAAAAAGGGGATCCCCAGAACAAGCGAATAAATGATCAGGAATATCCCGGCGCGGGTAAAAACAACCTTGATATCCATGAGCCGGTACTTGACTATGGCGTAAGCAACAATAGCTACGTAGAAAGAAACGAGAATATTACCGACGGGAAGAATTGGAATATCAAACCAAAGGAAATAATTTGTCGCCCCACCCCCATACCCAAGAATGGTTGCTACCAAAATATACCTCAGCTGATTTTTTGTCTCACCTTGGGCATTACCTAATTGCCTAATAATGATAACAACTGCGTAAAGAACATACCATGACCAAACAAGGAAAAAAGGTATGAAAGCGACGCCTGCAACAGGCCAATACGGAAAACATAGTTTAGGAGCAACACCTTTAATAAATAGCGGGGAAAAATTAAGTACCGAGAATATGCCGGAAAAAATATACCCAAAAACGAGGATTGGCCTTTTTTTTGACTGAAGATTTAAAAGGCTTAAAAGATGGTGTAAATAAAAAACAGGCAGGAAAATTACTCCTGCCATAAGCATATGTCCCCAAAAAAGAGCATCTTCAGAAGAAGTAGATACTTGCCAGAAGAAATAGGAATAACTCCACGCCGCTATACTTAAACAAAATAGCCCGTAGGTAATATTCGAAGGATTATTCCTATTTCTTGAATAAACCAATAGACCTAATATCGTGCTTGTAATCCCATTAATCAGGTCGGTTATAGCCCAAAATGAAAGGATCAATTTGCATTTCCCCGTATACTGAAAAGCAGGGACAGAATATTATTCTGCCCCCGCTTTTTCAAATTACACACGCATTAATACTTAAAGCTTAACGTTGCCAGAATAACATGCGTGAATTGCTCATATTCACCGTTTATATTAGCACCGCTGGAACTTCCAATGGTATTAAGGATCTCCCTCTTATTGAAGAACATCGCAGCATACGCAAGGTCAAGCGTTGTATTCTTATTGATGGAATAACCGATACCGGTCGTAATAGTATTGGAGCTTGAATCAGGAAGCGCAGTATCAAAATTCGCTGACGGAATAGGCGTTTTATGAAAGAAATACCCGCCGCGCACGCGCCATTTTTCGTTCATCTTATATTCACCGCCCAGGCAGAAAGAAAGCGCGCTATGCCAGTCGCGGGGAGCGGGGTTACCTCCGTTAAGCACCGCTAAACGCGTTGCATTGGTCTCTGAAACAAATTCTATCTTCTCCTGTTGAACCGTTGACCAGTCCATCCATTCCAGGTCAGCCTCAAACGTCCATTTATCATCAGGCTTAAAACAATACCCTAATACCCAGCTTTGCGGGAAGGTAGTAACCGACGTAACATTGGTCTCATACGACATTCCCCCGAAAATACCCTCGTAATTCGAACCAAAAGCATTCAGCCCGTCTAAATACGCTTTGCCTTTATACTTTGCCCGCACCTGGCTGCGATACATAAGGCCGAACTGATGGCGCGCGTTCAGCTTATACAACGTCGAAAGCCGATACCCCCAGGAATTCGTATCTTTTCCTTTCAACTAAAAATCACCGTCTGGTCCTCCCAGCTGAAGCAATCTTTTCTTCTTATTCACATAGGTTGCGATATAATCGGCGCTGGCCCCAAATGACCAGTTGTCATTAAGCTCATATGCTCCGACCACCATAAGCGTATCGGCGCGCAGATCGCTTTTCGTAGCGACATATCTCGAGAAACTGTCATCTGACCAATGCGTCCCCAACCCCCAATAGGAAGTCGAACCGAATCCAACCGCTACTTTTTTTAAACCCAGATCGCTTACCAAGAAAGCGCTTGGGATAACGAATGTCTGGCTTTTACGATTCGTGACCTCGCCGATCGAATTCGTGTATTTATTGATCGGCTGAAGGATCGCCGCATTAAGCGAACCGCTGAATTTGCTTTTTAGCTGCGTAATACCGGCAGGGTTATAATACAACGCCGACGGATTACTGGCTTGCGCTACGAACGCCGAGCCTTTTCCCATTGCTTCCGCATCCGTAACTTCAAGACGATATGCTCCCGAACCGGCGCAAAAACCATTCCCCGCAAAACCCATGACCAACAACAATGCCGCGACAACTCTTTTGCGTACCATTCGTTCCCCTCCTTGAGTAAAGTTATGACCTTAATAAAACAACCGCCGGATGCCGCTGGTGCTTGGTATAAAAACGGATGCCTTGATCAACCCCTCTGCAAAAGAAAACGTATGATATCTTCTTTTCGAGGAGGGCATCCGGGAAGAAACCGCGCCCCTTTCTTATTTTCAGCAAAACTCTTTGTGCAATTGCCGATCGCATGAAACGATGCCGCGTAACGCGCCTCATCACGCTCCGCATTCTTTCCTAAAACAATGTCGAATTTCCCCGGCCGCGCGACCTTGGAGATAAAACGAAGCAACTTCGCCGGATCTTTACACATGGCCTTATGGGCGTCTGAAAGGGAGAATATGCACCCCGAACAAGCCATATTCGGCCATACGCGCAGGAAGAAATACTTTTGATAAAAGCGGCTTGCTTGTTTAAACTTCTTGGCGTATTTCTTGTACCGGCGTATCGTCTCAGCCGATACAAGATTACCAACCCCTTCTTGTGATGCAAAAGTAATGTGCCTTGCCTGATCAAGCGGAATACCCATCAATGCAACAGACAACGAATCAACCTCTACGGGATCGTCTCCCGCAACAACGATCCCCGCATGCGCCGGATATCCATGGTGGGGGCCATTCCCCTGCATGCCTATCCTCCCGTCAATCAAAGCAAGACGCGGCTTTACTGCAACAGCCAATAAAGCTATATGCCTATCCAGATCAACCTGATGATTGCGTATGCGTTCCCGCTCAAGCTGTAAACCGATCTGGTTCTTAAGCGCTAACGATACGCCGGTTTCCATATGCGTCTTAAGGCTGCACACATTGATGTAATAATGCGTGCGGGCTATTTCGGGGATTTGAAAGACAACATCCTTGACCTTTACTTCTATCCGGGGCGCCTCATCAAGATTCAAGAAACGCACATGAGGGTATCTGCGCAGCTTGATGAACCCGGATTGCCGTATTAATGTATCGAAATCATACTTGTCCTTGCCGAAATTCAAAAGCGAGGTATGGCCGATAACAATATCGCGGCAACCTGCTCTTTCTAAAGCATCGCATAAGGCATCCACAACATCAAGATCCGTATTTTCGCCTTTAAGTATCGGATACCTGCCTCCTAGGTTCGGCTTGATAAAAACAGCTTGATGTTCAGTCACTTTACAATCATTCAGAATCTGCCGAATAATAACCGATACCTTGTGTTCTTTTATGGAAGCAGCATATATCATATTAACCGCGCCTTTTAAGAATTGTTTCCATCTCATGGGCAATGCTATCATCCCACTCTTGGCCGGCAAGAATCCGTATATCGTTCATAATGCGAACAGCAATTTCCTCCATCGCCTCATCACTTAATTTTCCTGGCTTGAGCTCCTTAGGCTGTCTCAGAAATATATCGTGAAAAGCAGGATTATCTGGACTAATAGAGACCTTCTTCCCAATAACAACCTTGCATCTACGTAAAACAGGAACTCTTTTATGAGGGGGAAGGATTTCATATGTCCCCTTCATCGTAAGAGGCACAACAGGTACCCCGGCGAGTAAAGCTAATTTAACAAATCCTATTTTAGGGCGAAACATTTTTCCTGTCCTCGATCGAGAACCTTCCGGATAAATAAGGAGATGCCGCTGATTTTTTAAATGTCGCATCAATTCTTTAAAAAAACTATACCCCGGGTAATCCTTATCGACAAAAACAACATTGTGCAGCTTAGTGAACCAACGTATAAAAAAAGTTTCATTGATCTTTTTCTGGGCAAGAAACACGATGTAGCTCCTCATCATTGCGCCAAAAATGAGAAAATCATAGTAGCTTAAATGATTTGAAACAAAAATAACCGAACCGTTAACAGGAATATTATGGAAGCCGACTATTTTATCAATCCATAGCCTAAAAAAACTAAACACAGCCAATCTCATTATCTTAAAATGAAGCCTTCTTAGAAAACGAAACCGCACTTGAGCTAAACGCAAAAAAAACCCCTTAAAAAAACGGGGTTTTTTATTTCGCTTACTAAAACTGCCGATTTTTATAAAAGGCACCTGTTTCTTTTTACTCATTCAGCAAGCTCCTCACGAAACAAAAAAAGCCGAAGGCTCCCCCCCCGGCTTAATACCGATATGATCATAACAACATTGACCTAATATGTTTATTGAAAAATATCGTCTTGTTATGTTCATATCCCCCTGATGTTGTATAGTAATTTAGTATAGCAAAAACCAAAATAAAGAGACAATCCTTTAACAATACGCAGATCATTGCCAGCATAAACAAGAAATTGCCCTTCTATGCACTCCTGCGATCAAACACTCCTCCCGTTATGCTCACTACGCCCTACTCTTTTTTACGGGATCTTCCTCAATCTCCCCGACTATCTCCTCAAGCAAGTCTTCCAAGGTGACAAGCCCCAGCGTCTTGCCTGCGGCGTCGACTACGACGGCTATCTGGATCTTATCATTCTGGAATCGCTTTAAAAGATCCGTTACCCGCATCGAGCCGGGAGCGCGGTAAATAGAATAGACCAAATCATCGAGTACAAATAACTCTTTTTCGTTCAGGATATATAACAGGTCGTGCGAATAAACGACTCCCACCACCGTATCAAGCGTATCCTTATAGACCGGTAAACGCGCATGCCCTTCTTCAACAAAAATATTCAAGAGGTCGTTAAAACTTGTCCGAAGACTTACGGCGACCATCTTTTCTTTCGGCACCATGACATCGATAACCTTGGTATCGCCGAATTCAAAAATGCGATGCAGCATTTTGCGTTCCTCATCGCTGAGCACCCCCTCTTCCTTGCCGATCTCGATCATGACGCGCAATTCTTCTTCAGTAATAAGCGCCGCGCGCTTACTTTTTTCAAGCCCAAAAACCCGAAAGATCGTATTACTGCAAAAGGTGAAAAACTCCACGAGAGGACGGAAAATCTTAACCACAAAGTCCATAACAGGCGCGGTGAAAAGCGCGATCTTCTCCGCGTGTTTGGTGGCCAGTATTTTCGGCGTGATCTCGCAAAGCACCAAAAGGACCGACGCGGACAAGAACGTCGCAATAACCGTCCCCCATTTCGGGCCAAAATTGGAGACAAGCAGCACCGTAATGATCGCGGATACGGAAGCATTGACAATATTATTACCAACAAGGATAGCGGTAATAACACGGTCAAGGCGCAGGATAAGGCGTTCTAATATCTTTGCTCGCTTAATACCCTTATTGACCAAATGCCGCACGCGAAGCTTGCTCAGCGCAATGATCGACGTCTCCGATACCGAAAAAAAGAACGAAAGCAGCAAAAGAACCGGTAACAGGACTACGGCAACAACATAAAAGTATTCCATGAATGCATTACCTCAGATGTAATACGTCTTTTAAACACTCTTCCTTGTCTTTTAACGGGCCGATAAAAGCAGCGCTTAAGCGCGCATCGCAAAATATCTGCCTGGCAGCAGCGCGAATCTCATCGCGTTTAACCGCCTGCACTTTTTCGGACATCTCCTGAAGCGTATACACTTTTCCGGTACACG
>CAZJJL010000003.1:16326-27397 GCA_964546325.1 uncultured Planctomycetales bacterium
CTCCCATCCATAACATATAATCCATGGTATCTTCAAGCGCCATCGCAAGCTGGCCGAGATAAAACTCTTTGGCACGCTTAAACTCATCAGGACTGACCAATTCCCGGGACGTACGCGCAAGCTCCTGAAAAATAAGCTGCATCGCCTGGCAAACCTTATTGTTATCAATACCGGCGTGAACAATAAAAGCGCCGGTATCGTGATAGCGCTTCACTTGAGTGCCGATCTCATAGGCAAGCCCGCGCTTCTCCCTGACTTCGTTAAAAAGCCGGCTCGACATATTCGCTCCCAGGATCACATGTAAAAGTCCCAAAGCGTGGCGCAACTCATGATCACGGGGAAAACTATGAAAACCAAGCGCCATATGCGTCTGTTCCGTATCTTTTTCCAGGATCGTCATCAGCGGAACGCTTTGTTTCTCAACAGCGGGCACAAAGGTATTTAACGAAGCTTTTGCCAATACGGAAAAATTCTTTTTTACCCGGCTGACCACATCATCATGGTTAAGATTCCCCACAACACTGACAACGATATTGGGAGCCGTATACTGTTTTTTCTGATACTCATACAGATCATTGCGGCTCAAAGCCTGCACCGTCTCGGTAAACCCGATAACCCCCATGCCTAACGGCTGATGAGGCCACAAAAGCTGGTCTAAAAGCTCATAGACATAACTCTGCGGCAAATCTTTATACATCTTGATCTCTTCAAGAATGACCGTACGCTCTTTTTCCACCTCATCGGCGGGTAAAAGTGGATTCACCACCATGTCCGAAAGAATATCCATGCCAATTGCAAAATGCTTCGAGGGTAATTTCACCAGATAACAGGTCACTTCTTCCGAGGTGAACGCGTTCAGGGATCCGCCGACCCCCTCGATCGATTCCTTTATGCTATGGCAGGAATACTTTTTAGTCCCCTTAAAAAGGAGATGTTCAAGATAATGGCTGATCCCTTTATTCCCGGATTCCTCATGCCTTCCGCCTGCTTTAATCCATATCCCGATCGCAACGGATTGCAACTGTGAAAGCCGCTTGGTAATGATCCGCACGCCATTCGGTAAGAGACTTTTTTTATACACGGCTGCCTGCTCCTTTTAGGTTAGAAATGAATGTAAGGACCTTTTCCGCCGCCTGGGATGTGCCGCGCGACGATTTGATCACTTTAACGATCGCGCTGCCGACGATCCCTCCGTCGGCGATCCGCTGCACTTCTTGTACGTGCCGATTCGTCGAAACCCCGAACCCCACGCAAACAGGAAGTTTCGTAACGTTTTTAATGCGGCGGATATTCGCCGCCATATCGGCGGGAAGCGAACGCCGGGCGCCCGTAACACCGGTCAACGAAACATAATATATAAAACCCGTACTCTTTTTCGCAATGAAACTCATACGTTTTTCTGATGTTGTCGGCGCGACGAAAAATATAGTGGCCAGTTTCGTTTTACGCGCGTGCGCGATCAGTTCACGCGCTTCTTCCGGAGGCAGATCGGGTATGATCACCCCGTCAACGCCCGCCGCAGATGCCGTTTTCACAAAACGGGCGACTCCATAGCAAAAAACAGGATTAAAGTACGTCATCAGGCATATCGGAGTCGTGACAGAACGGCGGCAGCGTTTAACCATTGAGAATATTTTATTCAGATTAACGCCATGCCGTAAAGCCTCAAACGACGACTCCTGAATAACAGGACCGTCAGCCATCGGATCGGTAAAAGGAACTCCGAGCTCAAGGATATCAACGCCGGCCGCATCGCTTCCCCGTATCAGTTTCTCCGTAAACGACAGCGTCGGATACCCTGCGGTGACAAAAGCGATGAATGCCTTCTTTTTTGTTCGAGCCAATTCCTTGAATTTTTGCTCTAACCGCCCCATATGCACCCTCTCCTGCACTCTCGCGCTATAACGTTTTAAAAATGGAAACAGGTTAAACCTTTAGATGTTCGGTAACAATACCCATATCTTTATCGCCGCGACCGGAAACGCAGATAATGACCACGGCATTCTTCTTTATTTTCTTGCGAAGCTCCGTCAAATAATAGACCGCATGCGACGATTCAAGAGCCGGAATGATCCCTTCGCTGCGCGAAAGAAGCTTAAATCCTTCCAAAGCCTGAGCGTCAGTAACCGCAACATAGCTGGCGCGCCCTGTTTTTTGATAATAGGCATGCTCCGGTCCGACCCCCGGATAATCAAGCCCTGCGGAGATCGAATGCGTAAGACATATCTGTCCGTTGGCGTCCGACAAAAGACTCGATCGTGTCCCGTGTAAAACACCGGGCTTACCGCCGACAAGTGACGCGGCGTGCTTCCCCGTCGACAAACCTTTTCCGGCAGCTTCAACTCCGAAAAACCGGACCGAACGGTCCTTATAAAACGGATAAAAAAGCCCCATTGCGTTACTCCCGCCTCCCACGCACGCGACGAGCGCATCGGGAAGCCGTCCTTCTTTTTGGAGTATTTGCCTGCGCGCTTCTTTACCCTGCACTGCTTGAAAATCACGCACCATCGCCGGATACGGATGCGGGCCCGCAACCGTGCCGATAATATAGTGGGTATGCCGCACATTGGTAACCCAATCGCGCAATGCTTCGGTCATCGCATCTTTAAGCGTTTTAGAACCGCTGGCAACTTCAATGACACGGCTGCCTAACAATTTCATGCGATAAACGTTCAATCGCTGTCGAGCAGCGTCTTCTTCCCCCATATACACATCGCATGATAATCCAAAAAGAGCGGCAACCGTAGCAGTTGCAACGCCATGCTGACCTGCTCCGGTCTCGGCGATAACACGGGGCTTTTTCATGCGTACCGCTAAAAGCGCTTGGCCGATCGTATTATTGATCTTATGCGCTCCGGTATGCAAGAGATCTTCCCGTTTCAAATAAATGCGCAGACCCAGCTCTTTACTTAATCGCGCCGCATAATATAACGGTGTCGGCCTACCGGCAAACTCACGCAAATAATACGCAAATTCTTCCTTGAAACGCGCATCTCGTTTTGCCTTCGCATATACCGCTTCCAGTTCATCCAAAGCGTACACGAGTGTTTCCGGCACGAACCTGCCGCCAAAACCGTCAAAATGGCCGAACCTATCGGGGAGTTTTTTCATATTTTTTTACTTTTTCAATAAACCGTTTTACTTTCCGGTGGTCCTTCTTTCCCGGCGACGACTCAAGTGAACTACAGGCATCAACCCAATCGGGGCGAACCAACCCAATAGCCCTTCCCACATTGCGCTCGTTAAGCCCCCCTGACAAAAATATCAGACAGCGGATATCTCCCGAATGCTTGATCAATTTCCAGTCAAATGTCTTTCCGGTTCCGCCTAAAGCTTTTTTTGAAAAAGAGTCGAACAGGAACGCGAACGTTCGATAATCCTTCAAGACGGCCAGTGTAGCCTCATTCTGCACGCGCACACTTTTTATAACCCGCAGATTTTTCAGTTGCTCGATATACTCGCTCGACTCGTTGCCGTGCAACTGCACCATATCAAGATGGCATTGCCGCGCGATCTTCTTAACCGTCTGCGCCTGCGCGTTCACAAATACCCCGACGGTAATGACCCTTTTAGGCACACTACTGATTATGCGGGCCGCCTGTTCGGGAGAAACGTACCGCGGACTCTTATGATAAAAAATAAAACCCAACGCATCAGCGCCTGCTTCAACACAAGCGCGGGCATCTTCCTGATTGGTAATACCGCAAATCTTAACCTGAATTTTATTCATGTAATCCTTATCACCCTGCGCAGGGTACAATCCCCGCTTAACGCCAGAGGCAGCTTGTTAACCCTGTCACAGTGGACAGGGTAAAATCCCCGCTTAACGCCAGAGGCAGCTTGTTAACCCTGTCACAGTGGACAGGGTAAAATCCCCGCTTAACGCCAGAGGCAGCGGGGATTTTACCATCCCATAACAGATTCGACTTTTTGCCGGATATCAGGCGCTGACATAAACGCCTCACCGATCAAAACCGCGTTAATACCGAGCACTTTCAGAAATAAAATGTCCTGATACGACTTCAACCCGCTCTCAACAACAACCGTCTTTCCTTTCGGGATAAGCGTATACAATCTTTCGGTGGTTTTCGTGTCGACCTCGAGCGTACGCAGATCGCGGTTATTGATACCGATCAAGGGAACTTTCAGGCTCAAAACCTTCTTTAATTCTTTTTCATCATGGACCTCGACGATATAATCAAGCCCTAATGATTCCGCTATCGCTGCCATCTCCTGGATCGCGTCTTTCGTCAGAATATCGGCTATCAATAAAATAGCGTCGGCCCCATAGTATCTTGATTCGTATACCTGGTACGGTTCAAGCATGAAGTCTTTGCGCAACACCGGCACCTGCGTAATAGCCTTGACATCCTGAATAAAAGAAAGCGCGCCCTGGAAAAAATCTTCTTCGGTCAATACGGAGATTGCCTGAACCCCGACCTCTTGATATACCGCAGCGATCGCCTTATGATCGAAATCCTCGCGGATAACTCCCGCTGACGGAGAAGCTTTTTTGATCTCAGCGATAAGCGATATGACCCGCGGTTTACTGATCGCTTCGATAAACGGCCGGCAGGGGGCAAGCCCCTGGCACTGAGTCTTTAGTTGCTCATCAGACAAAATAAGTTTCGCTTGCGCAATCCGCTCTTTCTTTTTTACGATGATCTCTTTTATCGCATCCTGTTTCTTCATAGGTCAAACTGTCCTTGTTGTGTCAGAAAATGCCCGTAAACGGGACATCTTCTCCCAAGCTTTTCCCGTATCAAGAGCCCTATTCGCCATACCGATACCGTCTTGGATCGACGCCGCTTTATCGGCGGCATAAAGCGCGGCACCCGCGTTTAAAACCGCAATATCTCGGCAGGGGCCTGTTTTTCCGTTCAGTATATCCATTATGATACCCGCATTCTCCGCCGGAGTACCTCCGGCAATATCTTCAATGCGCGAGCGGGCAATCCCGAAATCTTCGGGAGCGATATCATACGTCCGCACTTTCTTATGCTGCGCCTCTGCAACAAACGTACGGGCACTGGTCGAAATCTCATCTAAACCGTCCATACCGTATACGACCAAAGCATGGACAGCGCCCAAAGAATTGAGCACCTCGGCCAAAACCGTTGTCCATCGCTTATCATAAACACCCACAAGCTGATGTTTGGCTCCCGTCGGATTACACAACGGTCCTAACACGTTAAAAACAGTGCGACGCTTCATTTCCCGCCGCGCGGCTGCCGCATGTTTCATCGCCGGATGCATTTGGGGAGCGAATAAAAACGCAATACCGACATCGGCAAGACAACGCTCGAGCTGTTCATCGCTCATCGAGATATTGACGCCCAGCGCTTCCAGACAATCCGCGCTTCCGCTTTTGCTGGACACCGAACGATTCCCGTGTTTGGCGACCATAACGCCGCAACCGGCAGCAATGATCGCAACCGCCGTAGAGATATTAAACGTATTTTTTTCGTCACCGCCCGTACCGCAGGTGTCAAGTGCCGCAGTATCGTACGTCGAGATCATATGCGCGTGCGCGCGCATTACCTGCACCGCCGCGATGACTTCTTCGACGGTCTCCCCCTGTTTTTCAAGCGCCGAAAGGAACGCAACGATCGCAGGGGTCTGCGCTTGTCCGGCCATGATCTCTTCCATGACCTGACGCATAACGGAGGCGCTGATATTTTCCTTGGCAATAAGCCGATCCGTCGCCTGCTCTATCATCATATGCGCACAAAATTCGAAAGTAATTGCATCCCGCTTTTCGTTAAGATCGATTCCGGATGGAATTGCACACCCCAAACGGCATGCGTGCGATGGCGCAACCCCATGATCTCCTTATCTTTGGTCCAGGCAATACATGCAAGTTCTCGCGGAAAACTCTCGCGCTCGACAAGAAGCGAATGATACCGCGTCGCTTCAAAAGGATTCGCCAGCCCGCGAAAGATCGTCTTGCCGTCATGGAATATGCGGGACGTTTTCCCGTGCATAAGATTTTTTGCGTTCACGATCTTTCCGCCGTACACATACCCGATCGCCTGGTGGCCGAGACAAACTCCGAGCACGGGAACTTTACCGGCAAACGCCTGTATCGCTTCACAAGAAATACCCGCATCTTCGGGACGGCCCGGCCCGGGGGATATAACGATCTTTGCCGGCGCTAATCTCCGGATCTTCTCGATCGTTATTGCATCATTGCGATATACCTCAACCCGAACGCCCAACTCCGAAAGATACTGAACAAGGTTGTAGGTAAACGAGTCGTAATTATCGATCATGAGTATCATGGCATTACCTTTTTGTTGTGCGCCCCAAAAAATCCTTACTCTTTCTCTCTCCAAATACGGGCGCCAAGATGCTTCAATTTCTCTTCCATATTCTCATATCCGCGCTCTAAATGATAAATGCGTGAAACCGATGTTTGTCCGGTTGCCACAAGCCCCGCCAATACCAGCGATGCCGAAGCACGCAGATCAGAAGCCATAACCGGAGCCCCGGAAAGATTCTTAACGCCGGCAACGATCGCGTGCGGCCCTTCCCGCTGAATATGCGCTCCCATACGGTTCAATTCAGCGACGTGCATAAAACGATCGGGATAGATTTTTTCCGTAATGACACTGATCCCCTCGGTAACAGCCATAATACTCATCATTTGCGCCTGCATATCGGTCGCAAACCCGGGATAGGGCAGCGTCGTTACATTAATAGGCCTTAATTGACGTTTGCAGCGGACGCGCATCGTGCTGTCATGCATGGTCAAATGAGCGCCTGCCTCTTCCAATTTATCGATCAATGCTCCCAAGTGCCGTGAAACGATATTCTTAATCAGAATATCGCCTTTCGTAATAAGCGCGGCTAAAACAAACGTGCCTGCCTCGATCCGGTCGGGTATAACTTTATGCTCTGCGCCGTGAAGCTGCCTGACCCCCTCGATCTCGATCGTCGGCGTTCCGTGTCCTTTGATCTTAGCGCCCATCTTAATAAGAAAATCAGCCAAGTCCGCAACTTCAGGTTCGCATGCAGCAGACTCAATCACGGTCTTTCCGCAAGAAAGCACCGCCGCCATCATCACATTTCCCGTAGCTAAAACCGACGATCCATACTCCCCGCCCAAATAAACGTGATTTCCTTTCAGTTTCGGTGCTTTGGCAACGACATAACCTCCCTCAATAGCGATGTCAGTACCAAGCGCCCGAAGGCCCTTAATATGCAAATCAACCGGACGAAGACCGATAATACATCCTCCCGGGAGCGAAACCTTCGCTTTTCGTAAATTTCCGACGAGTGGCCCCAAAACGCAAAAAGACGCGCGCATCGTCGAAACTAATTTATAATCGGCGATATGCCCGCACGGTTTTGCCTGCGTTACCGTTACGACACCTTTATCATACTGCACATCTTTTCCCAAAGAACGCAATATTTTGAACATGGTGTTGCTGTCTCTGAGATCAGGGACACCCTTAATAAGACAGGCATCTTCCGTCAATAAGGTCGCAGCCAAAATCGGCAGTACGGAATTTTTGGAACCGGAAATAGTCACTTCACCTTTTAAGCTCACGCCGCCTTCAATAACAAGTTTATCCATACCCGTATGGCTCCTTTTATCTCCCGTTCCGATGCATCAGGCAAACGGGAGCACCTTACATTAATCGCGCAACAATAACGCGCTCAATCCCTGCGTAATCGTTTATAACCTCTTGTACCGTATATTTTCCTGCATGCATAAAAATGGTTTTGATCGCATCGCTCTGGCCATACCCCATTTCCATGACCAGATAACCGCCGCGCGTCAGATGATCCGGCGCTTGCGCAATGATCCTCCGGTAAAAATCAAGCCCGTCTTTCCCGCCGTCAAGCGCATGGCGCGGTTCCCGCCGGACTTCCGGCTGCAAAACATCAATATCGGCGGCCGCAATATACGGGGGGTTACTTACCACACAATCAAAACGCGCCGCCTGCTCCGGTAAAAATAGATCCGCGCGCGCAAAACGCACCGAAACCCTATGGCGCGCTGCATTCTCTTCTGCTACCGCAAGAGCCGATGCGGAAATATCGGTTCCGGTTACCCGAGCGTCGGGAAGCATCTTTGCCAATGAAATCGCGATACAACCAGACCCCGTTCCGACATCGATAATACGTTTAAGCCCGGATTCACGAAAAAGCATGATCACTTTTTCGACTAATAATTCCGTCTCGGGGCGGGGAATGAGAACCTGCGGAGTAACGGCAAAAAGCATCCCCATGAATTCCGTATTCCCCATGATATACTGAAACGGCTCTCCTTTAAAGCGACGCTGCAACACGCCGGCCATACGCATCCCTAAATCCGGGCCGAGCTGTTTTCGTTTCTGCAGACAAAGCTCCGTCCTGCTGCAGCCAAGGATATCCGTTAATAAAAGCTCTGCCTCGTTCATGCGTACCCTTTGTTAAGCTTCGATCTCAGCGGCCTTGTCTTCAGCCGCTTTAATTAAAGCGTCAGAGAGCTCTTCAAGATCGCCGTTTAAGATCGCTTCCAATCGATGCAATGTAAAGTTGATCCGATGATCGGTCACGCGCCGGTCGGGATAATTATACGTACGGATCTTTTCGCTCCGATCGCCGGTACCGACCTGGGATTTACGCTCGGCGGAAATCTTCTGAGCTTCCTGCTCCTGCTTTTGGTCCAAAAGCCGCGCCGCAAGGATTCTCATCGCCTTTGCCTTATTCTTTCCCTGCGAACGCTCATCCTGACAGGCAACGACAACACCCGTCGGAATATGCGTGATACGAACCGCGGAATCGGTTTTCTGCATATGCTGACCGCCGGGGCCGGATGAACGGTACGTCTCGATCTTTAATGCCTTCGGCTCGATGACCAGATCAACCTCTTCCGGTTCGACAAGGATAGCAACGGTCGCGGTTGACGTATGGATTCGCCCCTGCGCTTCTGTTTCAGGGACCCGCTGCACGCGATGCACTCCGCTTTCGAATTTTAAGCGTTTATACGCGTCTTTCCCGTGAACGCTGAAAACAACTTCCTTAAGACCTCCGGCCTCATTAGAACTTGAGCTCATCTCCTCAATATCCCAGTTCTTATTGCCTGCGTACATGGTATACATGCGGTAGAGATCCGCGACAAAAAGCCCCGCCTCATCACCTCCGGTGCCCGGGCGAATCTCAACGATGATATCCTTATTCAGGTCTTTGTCCTCACCGGTCAGTAATTTTTTCAGCGCTTCTTCGAGGTGCTGCGTGCGGCTTGCCAGCGTTTCCCGTTCCTTAAGGACCATATCCATGAACTCTTTATCGTGCTTTTCAAGCAAGACATGCTCAAGGTCTTCGTCTTCTTTGAGCACTTTCTTATACTCGCGAAAAAGCACCATGGGCTCCTCTAAATCAGAGAACTCCTTCGCCAATTTATTGTAGCGCGCCTTATCAGCGATCACCTCCGCGTCCCCAAGGATACTTTCGATCTCTTGATAACGGGCCTCAAGTTTGAGAAGCTTATCAAACTGTTCGAACATACGGATTATTTCTTGCTGTATTTCTTCATGAATTTATCAACGCGTCCTGCCGAATCAACGAACTTCTGCTTTCCGGTGAAGAACGGATGGCACTTCGAGCAAACCTCGACGCGTATGTTCTGCTTGGTTGAACGGGTATGCATCGTATTGCCGCACGCGCATACAATAACGCAATCCTGATACTTGGGATGGATCTTCTCTTTCATTGTATTCTCCTTATTACGGTTATCGGTTAACGGTTTACGGTTATCGGTTAATGGTTAACGGTTTATACCGATCACCGGACACCGACAACCGCTAACCCCTCCTATATACTATTTCTGATTCATGCTATTCAGAAAATCCTCGTTGGTCTTGGTCTTGGCCAACTTCTCGATCAACAGCTCCATCGCCTCGACGTTATTAAGCTCATTTAAGACCTTACGCAGTATCCAAACCCTCTGGAGCACTTCGGGCCGCAAAAGCAACTCTTCGTGCCGGGTGTTGGAACGTTTGATCTCGATCGCCGGGTAGATTCTTCGTTGGAAGAGGTTACGATCAAGCTGCACTTCCATATTACCGGTGCCTTTGAACTCTTCAAAAATAACGTCATCCATGCGGCTGCCGGTATCTACCAACGCCGTAGCGATGATCGTTAAACTGCCGCCGTCTTCAACGGCGCGGGCAGCGCCAAAGAAGCGTTTCGGTTTTTGCAACGCGTTCGAATCAATACCGCCGGAAAGCACCTTACCGCTATGCGGCACAACCGAATTATACGCGCGCGCAAGACGCGTAATACTATCCAACAGAATGACGACATCCCGTTTATGCTCCACCAGGCGTTTTGCCTTCTCCAAGACGATTTCTGCTACCTGAACATGGCGTTCCGGCGGCTCGTCGAATGTCGAGGAAATAACCTCGCCCTTCACATGACGCTGCATATCGGTAACCTCTTCCGGACGTTCGTCGATCAAAAGAACGATCATCACAACTTCAGGATGATTCGTGGTGATGGCATTTGCCAATTTCTGCAGCAGAACTGTTTTCCCGCTATAGGGCGGAGCAACGATCATACCTCTCTGCCCTTTTCCCACGGGAGACATAAGATCCATGATTCGCATGGAAACTTCTTCAGGCTTTGTCTCAAGATTGAAATGGTCGTGCGGATACACGGGAGTAAGATTATCGAAAAGCACTTTATCCTTGATATCCTCGGGATTCTCGAAGTTCACCGCTTCAACTTTTAAAAGGGCAAAATACTTTTCCCCTTCTTTGGGCGGACGGATCTGCCCGGAAACCGTATCGCCGGTCTTGAGATCGAACTTTCGTATCTGCGAAGGCGAGATGTAGATGTCATCGGGACACGGCAGATAATTATAGTTGGGTGAACGTAAAAATCCGAATCCTTCGGGCAATATCTCTAAAACGCCCTCCCCAAACATGAGCCCTTCTTTCTCCGCCTGAGCCTGCAGGATCTTAAAGATCATATCCTGCTTTTTAAGCCCGCTCGTACCGTTGACATTAAGGTCTTTGGCAAGCTTATTAAGCTCTGAAATCTTCATAAGTTTCATATTACCGATATCTAACTTCTCCAC
>CAZJJL010000004.1:0-4984 GCA_964546325.1 uncultured Planctomycetales bacterium
TCGAATCATCCCCATCAGCGCGCCCTGCCTCAACCAAAGTGCGTTCGGGAGGTTCAAGCGCCATATCCGTTAAAAACTGCTCCAGCGTATCATACCGGGCGGCAATACGCTCAAGCGAATCTAAATCATTCAACCGCTTATGATAATCATCATATTTATCTTTCAACAACGGCTGGTAATAGCCGAGGAAAACCTGGATAAGTTCTTGCGGCGTCATGACTGCCGTATCAATTTTACGCAAAATATCAAAAAGGGCTGCCATATCTTCCTGCTTTTGGATATATCTATCCTCGACGAAGAATCCCTTTTTGTTACTCACGATCTCTGCGATAACCTTTTCCGCCGATTTAGGGCCTACGCCGCGCAATAAAAGCAGCGCCCTGTACCAGCTGACAACATCCGCCCGGTTATAAACAATGCGCAAGAATGAGATCATATCCTTAATATGCGCGGCTTCAACAAATTTTTGTCCGCCGTACTTGACAAAAGGGATATTGCGGCTGGCCAACTCAACTTCCAGGTCGTTTGAATGCCACCCGGATCGGAACAAAACAGCCATATCGCCAAGCTCAACCCCCTCTTCGCGCAACTCCAATATGCGATCCGCGACATACCGGGACTGGGCGTGGTCATCGTGCGCATCGACAAAGACAGGGGTTGTTCCGCCCTTTTTTTTCGTATAGAGCGTCTTCTCGAACTTTTCGCGCGCTTGCACCAGAACTTCGTTCGTCAAATTAAGGATCGGCTGAATAGAGCGGTAGTTCTCCTCAAGCGTGATAGTCTTCGTATTTTCAAAGATGCGCGGAAAATCCATAATGTTCTTGAAATTCGCGCCGCGGAACGAATAGATGCTCTGGGAATCGTCTCCTACAACCATAACATTCTTATGATCCCCCGCCAAAAGGCAAACGATATACGCCTGTAATTTATTGGTATCCTGATATTCATCAACCATAATATACCGGTATGTGCGGGAGAGCGCCGTGCGCACATCATCCCTGGTCACCAGAAGATTCTTAAGGTAAACCAGGAGATCGTCATAATCAAGCAACGATTTCTCTTTCTTGTAGGCCGCATATCCGTCGCGGATCTTTACGACTTCCTTTTCCCATTCAAGAAAGTGGGGGAATTCGTCGTAAATGACTTTACCGATATCCTGAGACGTATTAACGCTTTTGGAAATGATCTCGAGAAGCGCGTGTTTACGGGGAAACCGCTTATCGAGCTTATGGAACCCCAGTTGCGTGCGCACTAAATTAAGCGTATCTTCGGCGTCGGACTGATCGAGGATGGTGAACGAATGGGAAATGCCGATACATTTGGCGTACTTGCGCAGCGTCATATTCGCAAAGGAGTGGAACGTTCCTCCGGCAGCATGCTGACAGCGCTCGTCTAAAAGAAGCGATGCCCGCCGTAACATCTCGGTTGCCGCTTTGCGAGTGAACGTAAGCAAAAGGATATGCTCCGGAGATATGCCCTTTTCTACCAGATGGGCAACCCGATACACTAACACGCGGGTTTTACCGCTTCCTGCACCGGCAATAACCAGATGCGGCCCTTCCGTAGACTCAACAGCCTTCAGCTGAGCAGCGTTCAACTCTTGCGCGTAATCGATCTTTTTCATTGTTTGATAGCGTCGTGGTGTATCGTGCGTATTACGTGTCGTGTTTTATCTTGGCATTATCGGGATCATCAAAAGCTATCGATAATTGCAGAAACCGAGCGGCAGGGAAAAATCCAGGGTCCGCAGGTGAGAGATCACAGCCTGAAGATCGTCTTTTTTAGGCGAAGAAACCCGAATCTTTTCCCCTTCGATCTGCGTTTGGACTTTCGGGTTCACGCTTTTTATGATCTGAACAAGTTCTTTTGCTTTTTCTTTTGGCAAGCCAACCACGATATCGGCAACCTGACGAATGGTTCCTTCAAAAGCCTTTTCCTCATCGGCGAATTGCAGCGATTTTAACGAAACGCCCCGCTTCGCAAGCCTGGTCGCAAGCATATCCTTTAAGGCGCGTAATTTAAAATCGTCGTCTGCGACCAACGTGATCTTCTTTTCATCACGGTTAAACGCAAACGACGATTTAGAATCCTTAAAATCATACCGCTGCGCAAGCTCTTTCGAAGCCTGGTTTACGGCATTATCGACTTCCTGCAAATTGACCTCGGAAACAATATCGAAAGAAAAAGCGCTCGCCATGGTTATTTTTTCACAAAAGCCTTGATGATCTTAACATCCTGGAGCGGCTTATCATTCGCTCCGGTTGCAACGTTCTCTATTTTTGCAACGACGTCGTATCCGGAAACGACCTCCCCGAAAATGGTATGTTTCATGTTAAGCCACGGGGTAGGGACGGTGGTGATAAAAAACTGGCTTCCATTGGTGCTTGGCCCGGCGTTTGCCATTGCAAGAATGCCTTTTTTATTGAACGTAACGGATGGCTTACACTCATCTTCAAACGGTTTGCCCCATAACGACTCTCCGCCCCTGCCGGTTCCCGTCGGATCTCCACCCTGGATCATAAAATCCTTGATGACTCGATGGAAAATCATCCCGTTATAATAGCCTTTTTCGATAAGACCGACGAAATTCTCGCACGCCTTCGGTGCTATATCGGGGAGTAATTTTATTTCTATGGTCCCTTGCGTAGTCTCAAGAACAACAGTCGTATCAGCCATACCAAACCCTTTCCCGGCACATAATGCCGTGCAGATCATACAAACGCCGATGATGAATGCTCGTCTCATAACATCTCCCTTTGTGTAATTGTAGGTTCAGACAAAACTATGCGGAATAATGCCGTACATTCGATACCTTGCCTTCTTCAACAGGCACGACCTTTTTGGGCTGCGTTAAATTCCATAAAAAGTTAAAAAAGACAAATACCCCCGCCAAGAGGAATACATAGAGCGTTACCGTCGCAATATGCTTTAAAGCGGGATACCGGTGGACCTTCTTATACTTCTTGAATATCTGCCCGTCCCTCTCAACGGTACCGATAAGCTCGTACTTGTACATCATGCGTTCCCAGAACGTCTTTTTCTCGTGCATAGCCTCTTCCTTAGCCGCTCACAAATAAAAAGCAAGGGGAGAAAATTAATATTGGTTTTACCCGGGCATTGCCTGCCCGCTGGTAATTTTTCCCCTTGCCTACATCCCTGTGTCTCCTATATAAAGCATACCATATGCTGCGATGCTTTGCAAATACGCAGGGGAAAATCGTTTCAAGCCTTTTCTTCGTTCTCCTGCACAAACTTTTTGATCTCATCGAAATTTTCGACGATCAAGCGCGCCTTTCCGACGCCAAAAGAAAACGGATATCTGTCTTCCTCGTCTCTCTTAAGAATAAGAACCGGCTTCCCTTTAAACTCGCTTCTTTCGATCATGACAACCTCCGCCCTATTTTACCCCTGCTTTTACTGTAATATGCTTTCCGTCGCTCCACGGCCAGAGCATGGCAAAAACCGCAGACGAACTATTGCCGCTAAAATACAGTGTTTGATTTTCCCAAACACCGCCGAGATCCTCGATTGCTTTTTCAACGTCCTCCGGCAAGGTAACGCTTGACGGCCAAACGGGTTTACCTAAGAATTGCTCCAAACACGCGCAGACTTCCTGCCGTTGGCACCCGTCGATAACACCTTCGAAATACCGGGAGCTGTCGGCGCGTTTTTCCGAATACGAGAATGTTGTTAATTTTTGCCTTAATGCGTCGAATACCACCGTAAACCTCGTGAAAAACAAAAGGCAGCCTCAGAAAGCTGCCTTACCCTTCTATCGCCGTTCCATGGTCGCTTGCATGGAGGTATTGTACTATAAATCTTTTCGCGCAGCAAGCAAAGAATCTTTGAGGAAATAATCCATGCGGCGAGAGAACGAATTAATTCGACCGCGCCGCTTGAACAAATGCGCTCAAACGCTCATGGTCAACAGGGCTCATATCCTTAAAGCTGACGCCTACGCGGTATTCATTTGTTTCCAGCGGTACATTAGTCCTGACCTCAGCGGCGATGCGAACGGGTTTCATGAAACGCAACATGCTCCGCGTCATTCCGCTCTTAAAAAGGAAGAATTTAACCGCCAGCTTCGTCCACGCAGGCAAGTTATGCCCGGTTACAAAGGCCATGCCGCCCTCGCTAAGATTAACGGTCGTTGCCTCAATTTCCTGCGGCCCAACAAGTTCAAGCAATTCTGAAGGGCTTTCGATCTGATAGAATACCGTAATATTAACGCTCAGCCGCTGAAAACGACGCCTATCCTCAAAAGGAAGCCTATTGGAGATATCCCGCATAGAACCCTCCAAAAAAAACCACGGTGACAAGGATAACCCCTTGCGCGCCGTGGCATTGCCTATCCCACAGGGATAGACCTATTATGTACTATAAGTATACGCTATACTACGCTGGTTTTCAAGGCAGGCAAACTATTTAAAGAAGCATGATGCGTTATTCGCTAAAAGCCAAGTACCCAATAATCACGAGGTTGACCAAAGGGATAATGGTTAAAATCCCCAACCACGCTGGTTTTCCCCGGGCTTGCGCAATATGCCACCAGGCGAATGCAGAAAATACGACGGCAGACAAAAAACCGATATACGGAAGGATCGACAAAAGGATGAGCACCAGCCACCAATAACTAATATTGGCCAACTTGCATGTCAAAACAAGGTTACCGATAGGGACCCAGGCAAGCCAGGCGGGCTCCTTCATCAATTTCTTGGCAACCAAGAAGAGACAGAGAGACGTATACACATAGACGATCACAAGAACGGCGAGGATAATCCCGGTAACGGTAAGGATAAGCTTCGTCCGCTTATCCGTCATGCCGATATCCGTATTTTCGGATGTAGCTTTTGAGGAAGTTAAACCGCTCAACCGCACGGCATCTGCTTCGGTCGTCAAAGAATTCGAGGCTGTCGCCGCCTGCGTTTTTTTCTCCGGAACAACAGCCGGAGCAGGAAGAACGACTTTCTCTCCGTTTATCTCG
>CAZJJL010000004.1:4994-13662 GCA_964546325.1 uncultured Planctomycetales bacterium
GGCACACGCAAACCCAAAACCAACCGCGACACATATCAGCGCTATAACAATCACGCGTCTCATAAACATTCTCCTTACTGTTTTAATGTCCCCGCGGGGACATAAGCACGATCGCTGCCACAAGAACCACCGCCATAAAAGCAAGCGCTGCCACTCCGATCGCCATGCCCACCAAACAACCGTAGCGCTTCTTAGGAACAAGGCCTCCCCTATTGATCTTCTGCGCGGTCACGTAGGCGTCTCGAATCCCAATAATCCAAGGAATGATCAACCACGACGTGCAAAATATCAACAGGCCTTTTGCCACCTGGCCGTTATATATCTGTCCAAAACCGCCGATAATAAAACTCATAATTGCAGCCAAAACCGGCGCGCGATACGGCGCAGGAGCCGCTTCGCCTTTCTTGATTGCCGCGCACGAAACACAATAGCCCCCGTCGGAAATACCCTGCGCCGCGCAGTGCCTGCAGAGAGAGAGAAACGTGTGTGCCGGGATCAACCGGCTGATAAAAGTAACGCTCATCGTTCTGAAGAACACCGCGATGGGCAAACTTAAACAAAGGAAAAAATATGCTACGAGAACGATCGCGGGGATCGCGACAACAAAAAAAACGATCTTATACGGCAGATGCAAAAAAACAGGAGATACCTTATAAATACCGGCGGCGACAAAAACACCGATAAGCCCCTGGAAGATAAGACCGGCCAAAGAAATAAAACTTACCAGCATGACGGCTATAACCGAAACTATATAGAGCCCTATTTTGAGCACTATATAAACAAGAACATCCTTAATGCGTCCGACAGTTGCATGAAGAACCCTGCGCCATGCGGCACAAACACCAACCGCTTCTTTATACATAACCGGCACAACGAAATCCTGCGTGAACAACTGCACGCCGACGGCCGCTACAAAAAAAACAAACAGAAGCAAAAGAAACGGCCAACTTACACGCAAGGCCTGTTGCACAAAAAGCCATTGAAAAGGCTGCTCCAACACCCCTGCTTTTAAGAGCGCAGTAAGCGCTCCCCAAAGCGATAAACCGGCCAACAACAAAGAAATGATCCCGACAACCAACAAAAATCCCCAAAGCGAATTACCCAACCGTCTGAACTCGCCGAAAGGACGTCTGATCGAGGCATCGTTTCTGACAACATCATCAAGAAAGATAAAGGTAAACCGGCTGGACAACCAAAGCAGGACTAAAACCAAAAAGAGCACGATAACGCCGATCCCCCACGCTATCGGACCAAACCGACGGTCAGAAGCGGCGGCTACCAATCCCTGCTTTATCGAACGGAGGGTAGAAATAACAGGCGGACGGGTATCTGTCTGAGAAGAGACGATTGCCTGCCCGGCATTTTCAACCGCCGCGTTCGCTTTTTTTTGCGGAGAATAATTACCTGAGGAATTAAAAGAACCGGAAAGCTGGCCCGCTAAAAGCGCGATGAACGCCAGAAAAACCCATTTTTTAAGACGGAACGGGCGGAATAAAACCGTTCCTGTCCATTCAATCGATTCGGAAATGATTTCGGAGAATTTTACCATTAAAATTATTATATCAAGAATTCCGGCGCTGGCAAGAAAAACAATTGCCCGCTCATGAAAGGGTATCGATGAGCCCGCGCAAGAATGTCGCTTCCGCTTCAACCATAGACAAGTTATGCTCTAAAATATACGCGAGTTGACGCGGTCCTTTCTTCCGAGCTGAAGCTATCATCTGCCCCATATCATTGCACAGACCGGATAGCAATTGAAGACGCGCGCGTAACCTGCGACGCGCAACCCGCGGAGGGATATAATGCAAGAAATAGAGGCTTAGGTCCAGACTGAATTGCGGGCGCTTGAAATTAAGGAAGCTTTTTGAAAGAAGCTCTTTAAAATGCTCCTCGCCCAACGGAGTAAGCGCATAGACATAGCGCTCCGGTCTTTTTCCCTGCCGACCGGTGCGTTTATGCACATATCCTTTTTTCTCAAGGATGCCGAGCGGATAATAAATGGACTTTAAATCCACTCCTGCAAAAAGCGATAGGATCTCGCGGATCTTCTTCTTTATTTCATATCCGTGTTTTGGGCTCTCTCGCAAAAGCCCGAGAAGAATAAGTTCCTGTTCTGTCATGCAAACTTGCCGATTACCCTGAACTTCTTATACCGCTCATCGAGAAGTTTTTCCCGATCAAGCGGCATCAGTTCTTTCAGATGCCTTTTGATGATCTCTTTCAAGGTCTTGCACATTTCCTGAGGATCACGATGCGCCCCTCCTAATGGTTCAGGGACAACTTCATCGATGATGCCCAATTTTAAAAGGTCGGGAGCGGTAAGCTTCAATACTTCCGCCGCTTCGGGAGCTTTGGCGCCGCTTTTCCAAAGAATAGCGGCACACCCCTCCGGTGAGATAACAGAATAATAGGCGTTCTCCAAAACACAGACGCGGTCGGCAACCCCAATACCAAGCGCTCCGCCTGAACCGCCTTCTCCGATGACCGTCGCGACAATCGGAACTCCGATTTGCGCCATCTGGCGCAGATTCAAAGCAATCGCTTGCGCTTGCCCGCGTTCCTCAGCGTCAACCCCCGGATACGCTCCGGGCGTATCGATAAAAACAAAGATCGGCAACCGAAACTTATCCGCAAGCTCCATAACGCGAAGCGCCTTGCGATATCCTTCCGGATGCGCGCACCCGAAATTCCGTTTTAAATTCTCTTTGGTATCCCGTCCTTTTTGATGTCCCATGATAACGACATTTTGACCGTCAAAGCGCGCCAATCCGGTTATCAACGCCTTATCGTCGGCAAACGCGCGATCACCGTGCAACTCGATAAAATCGCTCATCATCATCGACACATAATCAAGAGTATAGGGACGATGCGGATGCCGGGCGATCTGCACCCGTTGCCAGGCCGTAAGGCCGCCATACGTATCTTTACGCAACCGGACGAGTTTTTCCTCCAGTTTCTTTACTTCCGCAACGATATCGATCTTTTTGTTATCGCGACCCAGGCTTTTAAGTTCCTGGATCTTCTTCTCTAATTCAAGAATCGGTTTTTCAAAATCAAGTCCATGCATAGGTCGAGTGGATTGGTTAGTCAACGATCGTAACGGTTGTGCCAGACGGAACAATGGCATACAGCTCTTCTACGTCGGGATTGGCCATACGGACGCATCCCTGAGTCACCTGCTTGCCTAAATTCTGCGGATCGATCGTTCCGTGTATGCCGTAGCCCTGGAGGTTAAATCCGAGCCAACGGGTGCCCAATTGATTGTCGGCGCTTCCCGGAGGAACAACCGCTCCCGCCTTAAACCACGTAGGATTCGGCAGTTTATTAACGATCTTGTACGTTCCGACGGGAGTGGAATTGTTCGCGCCCGTGGAAACAATATATGTTTTCAATATCTCTTCATCGGCTTTTAAGATCAAAATATTCTGTCTTTTATAGACCAAAATGCTCAGCGGAGCCGTCCAAACCTTCAAGCTTTTTCCCGGCACAATATTATCATTGGATAAATTGTTGCTGCGCTTGATCAATTCGACCGTTGTCTTATATTCTTTGGCGATGCGCGTAAGCGTATCTCCGGGCTTAACCTCATACTGGATGCTTTTCGGCGTAATAACCGGAGAAAAAAGTAACTTCATATTGATATCTTCGAGCTTACGCTGCCAGGTCATAACATCGGAAAGATTCGGGTACTCCGCGACCACTTTTTGATATGCTGCCTGCGCATCAAGAAGATTCCCTTTTGCCTCAAGATCCTTGGCTTGCGTTAAAATCGCCGTTGCCGAAACGGGAATATCCGTTTTTTTGGCATCGTTGGCATGCGGTTGCTTAGAGCGTCCCGCAAAGAACGCGGCAAAAACTAATCCCAGGACGGCTACTCCGATAATAATCCCCAGTGCGATTTTCCTATCCACAAAACCCCTCCTTCGCCGCTTATCCAACCAATAAAGCTACGGTAATACCGACAAAAAATCCGACGATAACCTCGACCGGCGTGTGACCGATAAGTTCACGTAATCTATTTTCCTTGACTTTACCCTGCCAATAAATATCTTCCGTGATCATGTTCAAAAGCTGCGCTTGTTTCCCGGCAGCCCTTCTGACGCCTTGCGCGTCAAACATAACAACGAGCGCAAAAGAAGCGGCGAGCGCAAAAAAAACGCTGTCAAAGCCATATTCGATGCCGATTGCCGCTGCTAAACATGACGCCCCCGCGGCATGGCTCGACGGCATGCCGCCGGTACCCACAAACCAGCGGAAATCAAATTTCTTCTGCCGAATAACCCCGATCAATACCTTGATCGTTTGAGCAACGATCCACGCTAAAATAGTAGTGACAAAAATCTTGTTCTTGAGAATATCGATGAACGCTTCCGACATGATTATTTCTCCGACGCAGGCTTGACTTCGATCTTGATCTTGGTTTGGTAGGTAGGTTTGCCGTCGCGAATAATATAGCCGCCGTTACCGCCAACCATACGCGGCGCCTCAACTTTATGGAACATGGAAACGGCAACACCGCGCATTTGTTTCTTTACTTCGCGAATCGCTTTCTTAAGTTCGGCGATAGAGCTTAATTTTGCCTTCAAAGCCTCATTCTCCTGCACCGTCTGAGAGAATTTCGTTTTCATGCTATCCCGCTCGTTTCGTAAAATATCGTTTTCTGCTTTTACCAGGGCAAACTGGGCTTTGATATCGTTTTCCCGGGTTTCAGCGTCACCGGCGCGTTTGTGTAACGTGCTAATTTTCCGTTTTCCCGCCCGTAAGGCCTTTTTTAATAACGTGTTCCCCCGCAATAACTTTGCTTCCTGTTCTTTCTCCTGCGCTAAAGAAGCACGCAATCCCTGATTCTCCTGTTCTAAAGATGTCTGCCGCTGGCGAGCCTGCGTAAGCGCATCCAAAATCGTATACCTTTCCTTCTGGGCAGAGATATACATAAACAGGCTATATGCGGTTATAGCTGCGAGAAGTACAAAAAATAGGAATATTTTTTTGATTTTCATGACATTCTACCTGAATCATTATTATAGAGCAGGAAAGGTAAAAAGCAAGTTTTTTTGTTAGAATTTGGCATTATTGACGTCTACTATAATAAAGGATCCTTACACAGTCCCATGCATCGTATAACGAGGGAGGAAAATACAATGCTCGCAAAGGTTAAAGGTTATGGAATAGCCGGTATTCAGGCATACCCTGTCGAAACAGAGATCGACGTTTCAAGCGGGCTGCCAACCGTTACTATTATCGGATTAGCTGATGCCGCTATCAGAGAAAGCAAAGAAAGAGTTAAATCTGCGATCAAAAATGCCGGGTTTGAGTGGCCCTACGAAAGGGTCACCATCCGCAGATATCAAGAAAGAAGGGGTGCTTTTTGATCTGGGGATAGCGCTGGGGATCCTTGCGGCTACCGGGCAAATAAACCCCGCGCATTTAGAACAACACGTATGTGCCGCCGGTTTAGGATTAGACGGGTCGCTGCAACCCATTGCCGGCACGCTTCCGATCGCTCTTGAAATGGCAAAAACGCCGATACGAAATATTATCGTCTGCCAACACAATGCGGCAGAAGCGGCTATTGTAGAAGGCATCAGATGTTATCCTGCGAGTACCCTCCGCGAAGTAGTGGAGCTTCTGCACAACCAAATAAGCATACTGCCGTTCATACACCACGCTCCTGCGCGCCAAGACCAACAACACCGGTACGCCCTCGATTTCTCCGAAATAAAAGGACAATATCTGGCAAAACGAGCGGTTGAAGTGGCGGTTGCCGGTTGGCACAACCTGCTTTTTATCGGCCCTCCGGGCAGCGGTAAAACCATGCTCGCAAAACGCATCCCCACGATCATGCCGCCGCTCACCCGCGAGGAGGCCCTGGAGATCACCAACATCCATTCGGCAGCAGGCGCGCAAGCGGCAAAGAACGGGATCATGTTCACGCGACCTTTCCGTAATCCTCATCACACCGCTTCTCACATCTCCCTTGTCGGAGGAGGCTCTATCCCAAAACCGGGAGAAATAAGTTTGGCGCATCGAGGAGTACTTTTTCTGGATGAACTCCCGGAATTCAACCGCAATTGCCTGGAAGCGCTCCGGCAGCCTCTTGAAGAAAATACGGTTACCGTTTGCCGGCAGCATCAAACCGCGGTTTTTCCGGCATCGTTTCTTCTCACCGCCGCCATGAACCCCTGCCCGTGCGGATATTATAGCGACCGCCGCAAACCATGCCGATGTAACCCGAATAAGATCCAACGGTATCACGACAGGATCTCCGGACCGCTCATCGACAGGATCGATATCCACGTAGAACTTGCGTCTTTGGCGTATCATGACCTGACCGCAACAACGATAGCCGAATCGTCAGAAGTGATCCGCGCGCGGGTCGAAAAAGCCGGCATTATACAAGCAGAACGTTTTCGATCGGAAAAAATACGCTATAATTCACAAATGAACCCCGCGCTCATAAAAACGCATTGTATAATGCATAAACCCGCGGAAGAATTATTGCGCACAGCAATGATAGAACTCGGCATGTCCGCGCGAGCTTATGATAAGATCCTTAAAGTAAGCAGAACGATTGCGGATCTGGCAGGAGCAACGCATATCGATGAAGACCATATTGCGGAAGCGATACAATACCGGAATCTTGACAAAACATGCATACACATAACCTAGAGTCGCACGACGCGCTCAAACGTGCGTTCAAGCCTTGTGGAAGTACCCAACGACCCAACTTCCCCTCTGCGCGCAGTTGCCTATCGTATCGATGATCTGCGGTAATATCTGGCGAACAATCAAACCGGGCGTTAATGATGCCCATGGTCGCCGGTATAATAACCCGTCATAGAAAAACGGATAGTATGTCCGATCCCCCATGCTGACCGTAAAAATACGCGTCGGAAGAAACCCGCACGTTCGGGTCAACGATAAAAGAGCCTGCGCCGTAAATCCCCAGATATGGCCATCCGGATGAAGACAGCAGGAATATTTTGGTTTCGAGGAAAAAATCCGCCTGACCCTGTTCGTAATGAACGAGCAAAAAGATTCTCCGTGAGGGACCGTTATCATAAGTATACCCCGGGGACTCAGTACCCGCGCAAATTGCACCAGAAGTGCCTCTATATCAACGCAATGTTCTAAGACATGCGATACCCGCACCACATCCATTGAACTATCCGAAAGAGTATCAAGACGAGAAAGATACCGCACATGGAAATTCCGCTCCGCAAATTTTGCGGCATCGGAACTTACGTCAACGCCTAAAACATCCCATCCTCTTTGGCGGGCAACCTCAAGAAATACCCCTAGCCCGCAACCAAAATCGAGAATACGTTTACCAGGCACCAATGTCTCTAAAACATCCAGCTGCTTTTCGTACGCGGGCCGCATCATCGCTAATAACGTATCCGCGGTTTCCTTCGTCCTATCACGGTAATCGGCATACCACGGTTTATGCTGACGAAACCGCGCATCAAGCACCGCGCGCTTAAAAAAAAGCCCCTGACAGCAGCGGCAGCAAAACACCTCTTCATGATGGCAAACACCGACGGCTTTACCGGCATCGCCGCAGAAAGGACAGGTTTCTTTTGTATGTGTGTCAATCATATGCGGAACTACCCCTTAAGAGCGATTATCACTCAACCGTATTCTGTTCTGCAGTCGGTAAGCTCAGTATGGTTTTTTGCAACGCTTGCGCAACAAGGTCTGCGCCCTCCCGAGTAACATGCAGGCCTGTTTCGGTAAAAAGTTCTTTGCGACGAGGATGCGCATCGACAACCGAAGCGACATCGCAGATCACCGCGCCTTTTTGACGGGCGATCGAAACCGCCTTTGCGCGCAATTGACGGACGTAATTAAGAAACCAGTCGTCGTCGCCATTATCTCCGTAACGCACCAGAATAACCCTACAACCTTGCCGTTGCGCATAATCAATATACGCCCCAAGCGTCTGTTCAAAGTTCCAGGTGATCCATGGGTGGATCTGCACATCGGAAGGGTTGTTCCGATATCGTGCGGCCCAGGATTCAAAAAGATATTTTTTAAGATAATAATCGTAAAGCCTGACGAGAACGCTGTTCCTTTTCAGGAACCGGGCCTGATCGAGGTTCTTGGAAAATACGCCCCACTCCTGACGCGCAAGCAGCGCATCAAAATTGCGACCATCCGCCATAAGGCTATTGGCGGTCATGATCTCATTGATGCCGGATCCGTATAAAACAACGATATCGGGATGAAGCAGCGGGATAAAACGCTTGGCGAGCACAAATTCCTGAGCGATACTAAAACATATCTCTCCGGCATTCAGTACCTGGTCATGTTCATGCCCGGGGATCTTACGCAAACCGTCCTGCAAAAGACTCGGCCAGGCATCTTCAGTGCGTAAATTATAACAGTACGTAGTCGAACCGCCCGAACAATATATCCGGCTGACACCGGGGCCTTTACGCACGGGGATATCCTCGATATTCCGGAAACCCCGGTTATTCATAACGCTATTGCTATTATAGGAATGCGGGCGGTGGACTGCGCCAAGCTCCGCATCAGCCATGTAAATACCGTATGTTTTACCGGGCATACCATAACGGATATGCACAAAAACACGGCTTATCAGCTCTGCAACCCCCAAAAAAAGCAGCGTGATAAAAACACCCGTCAGGACAATTAAGACGATGTT
>CAZJJL010000004.1:13672-27031 GCA_964546325.1 uncultured Planctomycetales bacterium
TGTTCTTGCGCGCTGTCATCTTTTATCCGGGCACCCGTACCGCATCAGAGCCATACGACCGCACCTCAACTATTACCGATTTTTTAAAAAACATTATTGGCGGGATAATCGAACAAACGAAGCGATGGATTGCGCGTCATCCGAAGGAACGTCCTGAAAACAAACACCCAAACGGTGCTCACGCTTTCCCAAAGCGATGTTATACCGGACACTCCCGTCTATTTCCATCGTTTTTGCCCGGTCAGCAGTCACTCCATAGGGATTAATGAGCGTAAAGTGCAATAAAAGACGCGTTTCCGCAGGGATATCATATTCGGTCACGAGGGCCATCCCTCCCTCGCTAAGGTCTACCATCATCGCGCTGATCTCCCGATTCCCGACAACCATAACGACTTCAAAAGGCTGATGAACCCGATAAATAACGATGAAATTAACGCTCAGGCGCCTGTGTTTTCTTCTCTCGGAATCAGCGCGGACAAGAGGCATACTTTAATTATTGGTCACGTCGATAGCCTTTGTTGCGGTTGCAACATTCCCGGCATCGTCGTGAATCGTTAAAATAACGGTGAAAGTTTTCGTCCCGTACAAAGTGCTCCAATACGTATTCACCGGATTCTTAAGGATCGATGTATCTCCGTCACCAAAATCCCATTCATAGGAAATGATACGCCCAAGGCTGGAACGCGATCCATCCCCGCGGAAACGCACGCGTAACGGCGACGATCCTGAAATCGGGCGGGCGGAAATTACCGCGGAAATGCTGCCGGTTTTCTGCGTAACAGGAGACGGTCTCGGCAACAAAGGCTTTTTTGTCTTTACGGACCGCTCGGCAGGCTGCCTTGAGACGGCCTCTTCGGGAACGGAAACCGCCGGACTGGGCTCCGGAAGCGGTTCTTGTTTAACCGCCACGGGCTTCTTTTTCGGTTTTTCCTGCTTAACCGCTTTCACTTTTTTGGAAGGAGGCTGTTTCTTCCGAGCTTCTTGCGCAGGCAAAACAATCCCTTCTTCGCGCGCCACATCTTCAAGCACATACTGCTTCAGCGATTCTTTGATCTTTGAGATACGCACCTCTTCTTTTAAATCTTCCTCATCAAGCCGCGCCTGCACACGCCGGCGGTAATCGCTATTATGCTCATAACGATAGTTGTCAACCGCAACGAACGGAAGGCGTAATGGCGCGACCATAAATTTTACCATCAGAACCCCGCGATCCCAAAAATTTTCCCGGAAGCGGTTCTCGATATATCCCATTTTTTTATAATAATACTCGACCATACTGCGTCTTCGCTTAAAACGCTCCTTGGCAAGCCCCAAATCATCGGGCACCGTGCTTTCTTTGCCGACCGTATACTCAGGAATAGCATAGCCGTCTCGCCAAGCCACATATCCTTTATCATACGGGTCTTTACCGGGAGCGAACTTATATGTCGCGCATCCGGCAAGAAAAGAACACGCGAGGGCAATCGCAGCAATTTTTTTCACTGATTTGTTCTCCTTTATCAAACGGATCACATTTTCATAAGAGCAAGGGTCTCCGCGCGCGTCTTCTCGCTTTTTTGAAAGATCCCGCGCACCGCGCTGGTAACCGTCAACGTACCAGGCTTCTTAACACCCCGCATCGACATACACATATGCTCAGCCTCGATAACAACCATACATCCGCGAGGCTTGAGTTTTTTCATGATAAGTTCGGCGATTTGCGAGGTCAACCGTTCCTGGACTTGCGGCCTGCGCGCCAAAGCATCGACAACGCGCGCAAGCTTGCTCAAGCCGGTAACTCTGCCCTGGTTCGGGATATAGGCGATAAAAGCCTTCCCAAAAAAAGGAACCAAATGATGCTCGCAAACGGAATATAACGAAATATTCTTCAAAAGGATTATCTCGTCATGCTTTTGGTCAAGAATAACCTCTAACTCTTTTTCCGGGTCAACGGACAACCCGGCAAATATCTCTTCATACATCTCCGCGACCCGATGCGGAGTTTCCAGCAAATCACGGCGGCGGGGATCTTCACCGATAGCCTCCAGGATATCGCGAACCGCCTTTTCTATCTTTTTTTTATCCATACCTATCCTCATTATTTACCAACGCAATAATCGTCGAAGATCCTGCGCAACAGATCTTCGGAGAATTCCGTCCCTAAAAGTTGATCTAAAGGGCGCACCGATTCTTTGACATCATGCGTCACAAATTCTATCGACAGGTTATTATCTAATGAAACCAGCGACTCTGCAATACATTTTTGGGCTTCGGCGATGATCGTGCTATGCCGTTTATTCGTTACCACCAACGACTCCCCGGGATCAACCGTCCCCCGCAACACCCTCTGAACAATAGCATCTTCAAGCAGATCGATATGCTTACCTTTCCGTGCCGATAGCGCAACGAACGAGCCAAAAGACCTGCGCAACTCATCCGCGTCAAGGCGTTGCCGCAGATCGATCTTATTTACCACCGCACACACCGCTTTTCTTTTACACGCCTTCATTAACAAACGGTCGTCACGGCGTAACGGACGGCTGCCGTCAAAAATAAGAAGGATAAGGTCCGCCATCCCGATATGGCGTTTTGACCGCTGCACCGCTTTTTTCTCGATTAAATCACGCGGTTCAAGGATCCCGGCCGTATCGACAATGCGAACAGGAATACCGCGAATATCAATCACCTCTTCGACGGTATCCCGCGTCGTCCCGGCAATAGGCGTAACAATAGAACGTTCCCGGCGCAAAAGTGCATTTAAGAGCGACGATTTGCCTACGTTCGGACAGCCGCAAATAACAACATGCAAGCCGTTACGCAAAACCGAGCCGTACGATGCCGCCTCTAATAACCGCGCCAGACGCTGATGAGCCTGCCGTAAAAAACCAGCTACGCGCTGTATCTGAACAACCCCCAGGTCTTCTTCGGGAAAATCAATGGCTGCCTCAAGAGGAGCTAAAGCCTCAAGTATCTTCCTGCGGATCGAGGAGATCTCCGCAGAAAGCGCTCCTTTTAATTGGCCGACGCTTACGCGCAAGGCAGCATCGGATTTGGCTCTGATCACGTCGATCACTGCTTCTGCCTGCGCAAGATCTATCCTGCCGTTTAAAAAAGCTCTCTTGGTAAACTCTCCCGGCTCTGCTAAACGGCACCCTTTGGTCAAAACCAGTTCGAGAATGCGGCGCGTCGCCAGAACGCCGCCGTGCGAATTAATCTCAACCACGTCTTCTGTCGTATACGTCCGCGGCGCGCGCATTACCGTCAACAGTACTTCATCAATGACCGCCCCGTTATCTTTAATCCACCCGAAATGGATCGTATGGGTTTTAAATGTCGACGCCTTCTTGCCGTTGGCAGCACAAAATAACCCGTCTGCGATCGCCAATGCCGCTTGACCGCTGATACGTATGATCCCTATGCCGGCATCGCCTGAACCCGTTGCTATCGCGGCAATGGTATCGGTATTATTGGATATGTGCACGTCTAAACTCTCCTACCACAAATAATGAACCGGTCACAACGATCATATCCTGCGGGCGGGCTAAACGTAAAGCCTCTTTTCTTGCCTGAAGGACCGAATCGGTCATCATAATGACCTGCCCGGGGACGTTCATCCGCTTAACCGCGCGTTCGATCAGCGACGGAGAAGCCGCGCGGGGATTCCGGGATTTGGTTATAAGTACTGTCTGCATCAAAGGAACAAGGGGCGCGCAAATGCCGGCAATATCTTTATCGTCGGAAGTTCCTATAATAAGGATGGCGCGACGGTTTGATGCATCCTTCTCGATCGTCTTTCGCAAACAATGCGCCGAAGCGTTATTATGAGCGCCGTCAAGCACGATACGCGGCCTATGCGCAACGAACTCGCATCGGCCCGGCCATACGGCAGCGGCTAATCCGCGCGCGACGGAAGAACGACTGAAAGGTCCTATCCACCGGCGCAAAGCCTCAACCGCAGCGACAGCAACCGCGGCATTCTCGACCTGATGCTCCCCCTTGAGCCGAAGACGCAAGCAAGGATACGTGCGCGCTCCGATGACAACGGAGAAATGTTCGCGGGCCCCTTGTATAGCCGCGAATTCTTTCCCCATCCGCCAAACGTTACTGCGCATTGTCCGGCATGTTCGCTCGATAACCCGCAACACTTCCGGTTTTTGAGGCGCACTCACGACGATCGATCCGGGTTTTATAATACCCGCCTTCTGACGGGCAATCGCTTGCAAAGAAGTCCCCAGATAATCGGTATGTTCATAACTAATCGGCGTAATCACCTGAACCAATGAAGTAACCGCATTGGTCGCATCAAGCCGTCCCCCCATGCCCGTCTCCAATACCACCACGTCGAGACGCAACCTCCGAAAATATTCGAACGCCAGCGCCGTATACGCTTCAAAAAAAGTAAGCGCGCCGTATGGGGACCGGCGAGAAAATGCTCTCATTGCCGGAGCCAAAAAAGACATCACATCTGCCAACCGGGAACGGGAGATCATGCCCTCAAAATCATCCCGGGATTTTGTCCCCGGTTTAAGGACGCGTATGCGTTCGCGAAAACTCACCAAATGGGGAGAAGTATACAGTCCGACAGAAAATCCCGCTTCCCGAAGCATATACGCGATACAAGCGCACGTCGAGCCTTTTCCCTTTGAGCCGGCAATATGCACCGCCTTAAGCGATACATGCGGATTACCGATTCCCGACAAAAAATCCCTGAAACGCTCAAGCTTCAGGGACCGTGTATATGACCAGCGGCAAACCCGCTCATAATTGACGAGTGACTCTAAATAGGTTATTGCCTGCTGATACGTCATACCTAAATTACCGTTTAATGACGGAAATGCCGCATACCGGTAAAAACCATGGGGATCTTATAACGGTCCGCAGCCGCAATAATAGCCGCATCCGCGATCGACCCTCCCGGTTGGATGATCGCTTTGACATGAAAACGGGCAGCCAGTTTGATCGCATCTTCCTTCGGGAAAAACGCATCGCTTGCCAGCACCGACGTTTTCGCCAAAGACCCGGCCTTTCTCGTCGCAATATGCACCGAATCAACCCGCGACATTTGGCCTGCGCCGATGCCAACGGTACGCGTTCCCCGGGCTAAAACAATCGCGTTTGACTTAACATGCTTTGCCACTTTCCAGGCAAACAAAAGGCTCTCCATATCTTTTTTACCCGGTTTCTTTTTGGTAACCACCTGCAAAGCATTCTGATCAATGACCGGCGTATCCGCCTCTTGGACAAGAAGCCCTCCGGAAACGCGCTTGTAGTCCATTTGCTCGTGCTGTTCTGCCATCATCGGGAATTCAAGCAACCGCACATTTTTCTTGCGCGTTAAAATCTTCAGTGCCTCGGGAGAAAAACGCGGGCAAATGATACACTCCAGAAATCCGCTTTTTTCTATACTCTGCGCCAGGCGTAGATCGATCGGACGGTTGACGCTCACAATACCGCCGAACGCAGAAAGCGTATCTGCCTTCCATGCGTCTTTGTATGCCTTATACAAATCCTTGTTCTCGGCGACACCGCAGGGATTATTGTGCTTGATAAAAACGACCGCGGGTAACGAAAATTCCCGGACCAACGCTACCGCCGCCTGCAAATCCAAAATATTATTAAAGGAGAGTTCTTTCCCCCAGAGTTGTTTTATCGTCGCCAAACCCTCTTGCTTGCCTGCGTCCCGGTAAAACGCGGCTTTCTGATGCGGATTCTCGCCATACCGCAGGTCCTGGACCTTGGCAAGCTCCATCGTTAATTCCTGCGGCATCCCGGTTTTGAATTCGGGATAAAAATGGTTTTTGAGGTATTGATGGATAACGCTGTCATAATGGCTCGTGATCTTATACGCTTCAATACCCAACTGGCACAGCAAACTTCCCGGAAGGCTTCCGTTATGCTTTGCAAGTTCGTCGATAACCTGCGTGTACCGCTGCGGATCGCAGACAACCGCGACGCTCGCCGAATTTTTTGCCGCTGAGCGAAGCATACTCGGTCCGCCGATATCGATATTCTCAATAACCTCTTCGATACCGACGCCGGGCTTGGCAATGGTTTTCTCAAAAGGGTACAGATTCACAACGACCATATCGATCAATCCGATACCCTGATCACGGGTAGCCTTCATATGCTCTTCGTTTGTCCGAAGCGCAAGAAGCCCTCCGTGGATCATCGGATGCAACGTTTTAACCCGCCCGTCGAGCATTTCCGGAAAACCCGTATGCTCGGAAACATCCTTCACCGCTATATTGTTATCGCGCAACATTTTCGCGGTGCCGCCGGTGGAAAGGATCTCGACCTGGTATTTTTGCAATGCTTTCGCTAATTCCAAAATGCCGGTTTTATCCGATACGCTTATCAACGCCCTTTTTATCTTGATCATCCATCCCCTCGCTTAAAATACGTGCCGCCATCTTTATGAGATCGTCACGCCTGCCATCTCTTCCGGTTCATGCGCCGGGATTATTTATTAAAACGGAAATTAACGATATCGCAATCCTGCATCAGATACTCTTTCTGCTCGGAATGCAATTTTCCTGCCTGTTTAGCGGGAATTTCTCCCCCCGCTTTCATATAATCATCAAAACCGATGATCTCTGCGCGAATAAAACCCCGTTGGATATCGGAATGGATCGCTCCGGCCGCTTCAACCGCGGGAGTGCCCTTCTTAATAAGCCACGCCCTCGTTTCTTTCTCTCCGACGGTAAAAAAGCTCATATACCCGCTCTCTGCAACCGTGCGGGACAAAAGAGCGTTCTGATCTTCCAGTTCTGCCTTATCAGCCAGAACAACGGGCTTATGCGTAACGATATTATAGCTGGCCATCAACGCTTTTTCTTCGTCAAGGAAAGAAAGGGTGGACAGGAATTCCTCTTTTTCCAAAGCTGCTTTCATTTTTGTCAAAAGCGCTTTTTCATCATCGGCAGTAGCGCGGCTTAAACGGGTCTCTACGAACTCCAGATCTGCCAATATAAGATCGGCGCGGTTCTCCCGCAACGCAAGAATGGCGTCCGCTTCAAGGATTTTATCTTCACCGACGATATCTATTTGTATATACGTCTTTTTTTTAGCTTTTACAAAAGAGTCCGCCTGATCAAGACGGCTGTCTTTAACGCTTTTCTTCCCCGGTTGCAATTCAGTAAGAGCAAAAACACACACCTTCATTGTTTGTTCCTTTCTCGGTTTCGGTAATCAGGCTGGAAACTACACTTCGACTTCGTGTTTTTTGGTCGCCTGGTACGCGGTCATAATGCCTTGGGCAAGTTTATGGGGCACCACTTCATAGTGCGAAAAACGCATGCTATACATCCCCCTGCCTCCCGTCATGGAGCGCAGGTCATTGGCGTACGTGAACATTTCCGCAAGAGGGACATTCGCTTTAACTATTTGCGTATGCGCTTTTACATCCATCCCCATCATATGGCCTCTGCGAGAATTTATATCCCCCGTTATCGAACCCAGGCAATCATCGGGTATCGTAACGGTTACATCCATGACCGGCTCTAAGAGCTGCGGCGCGGCTTCTTGAACAGCTTTTCGCAAGGCCATCGCGCCGGCGATCTGAAAAGCCATATCGGAAGAGTCAACGTCATGGTATGAGCCGTCTACCAATGTTACGCGCACATCAACGATCGGATATCCGGCAACCGCTCCCTCAAGGCATGCCTGCCGAACGCCTTTTTCAACAGACGGGATGAAATTCCGGGGGATCGCTCCTCCGAATATCTTATCAACGAACTCAAAACCTTTCCCGCGTTCCAAGGGCTCGATCTCAATCCAACAATCGCCGTATTGTCCGCGGCCGCCAGACTGACGCTTGAATTTACCCTGCACCTTAACTTTACGGGTGATCGTCTCCTGATATGAAACCTTGGGTTTTCCAAGTTCGACATCGACGTTAAAACGCTTTTTCAAACGCTTGACCATAACATCGAGATGTTGATCTCCCATGCCCGCAATGATCATTTCTTTTGTCTGAGGATCATGCCAAACCCGGAACGTCGGATCTTCCAGAGAAAGCTTATGCAGCGCAACAGAAATCTTCTCTTCGTCTTCCCTGCTCTTGGGCTTTACGGATGCCGATATCGCCGGCTCAGGAAAAACAAGAGGGTCAAGAAGAAGCGCTTCTTTTTCGGCACAAATAGAATCCGAGGCTGCGGTTTCTTTAAGCTTCGGGACCGCAATAATATCTCCGCAGGTCGCCATTTCAACCTGCCGCTGCTCTTTCCCCTGCAAGATCAAGATCTGCCCGATCCGTTCTTTGACGTGTTTATTAACATTGATAAACGCGCTATTCGGGGTAAGGCTCCCTGAAAAAACACGCATTAAGGTTAACTGACCGACATACGGATCGGAAATATTCTTAAAAACAAAAGCTGAGAGGCTCCCGTCTTGCGTAAAACGCACTTCTTTGGAAACTTCGGGGTGCAACGGATCATGCGCCGCAACATAGGGACGTTCTAAGGGGCTCGGCAGGTATCTAACCACTGCGTCTAAAAGGTCAACTATTCCTTTGTCCGTTAACGCGGACCCCAGCAAAATCGGAAAGACTTTTCTGTTATCAACGGCTTTATGCAGGCCCGTAATGATCTCTTCTTCCGATAAAACAACGCCATCAAGATATTTTTCAAGGAGCGCATCGTCGCTTTCGGCGACAACTTCGATTAAATCAGGCGCATCCATGCGATCAACGCAAACCGCGCTCTTCGAAAGCTGCCCTCGGATCTCGGCAACGACCTTTTGAGCGTCAACAGCGCTCTTATCGGTCTTGTTGATAAAAATGACGCACGGAAGATTGTGCTGCTCCAGAAGTTCCCAAGCGCGCAGGGTCCCTACTTCAATACCGGCGGAGGCATCGACAACCAAAAGGGCCCCGTCAACCGCGCGAACCCCTGAAATCACATCCCCCAGGAAATCCGCATACCCCGGAGCGTCGATCATTTGAATGCGGTGCCCCTTATAATCGCAAAACATAAGGCTGGCGTTGACCGAACTCTTGCGCTCAATCTCGTCAAAACTATAGTCGCTGACCGTGTTCCCGTCGATCACGCTCCCTTTACGGTTCGTTGCCTTACAGGCAAACAGCATGCTTTCTGCGAGCGTTGTCTTTCCTGACTGGGAGTGACCCAGAAGAATGAGATTTCTCTTTGCGCGGACATCCATGGTTTCCACCCTCCTTAGAGTAACGAGGCAATCGGTAAGAATATGCAATGGAGAACAATGAAGAATGTCAAAGTCAGCGAATGATATCAGGTGCTTGTATTATACCCCCTGCCGAGAAGAGGGTCAAGGAAGAAAAAGGCGCCTTCGAACCACGAAAGCGCCTTCTTTAAGCAGCAACCAAACCTATTTTAATTATTCAAGATACGTATAAATTTTGCCTTTATAGTTACGCAACACATATTTCCCTTTAGCCTGTGAAAGGATATAATTCGGCCCCACAGGGATTTTCCCGCCGCCGCCGGGCCCATCGATAACATACGTCGGCACTGCATACCCCGAAGTATATCCGCGCAGTTTTTCCATGATATTGATGCCTGTCGCTACCGGAGTTCTAAAATGCTGCGTGCCGCGCACCGGATCACACTGATAAATATAGTACGGACGAACGCGCGCCTGCAAAAGTTCATGGACCAGTCTTTTCATAACGTACGGCCGGTCATTGATCCCTTTCAAAAGCACGGATTGGCTCCCGAGGGGAATCCCCGCATCCGAAAGCATATCACATGCCAATTTACAACGTTTCGTAATTTCCTTGGGATGATTAAAATGGATGCTCACCCAAAGCGGCGAATATTTCTTAAGCATATTCGTCAGTTTTTCCGTTATGCGCTGCGGAAGCGTAACAGGCACTCGGGTGCCAAGACGCACAAATTCGATATGCGAGATCGAACGGATTTTTTGCAGGAGATTTTCAATAGCCTCATCTTCAAGCGTCAGAGGGTCTCCGCCCGAGATCAGCACGTCGCGGATCTTTTTGTTCGATTTGATATATTCGATCGCGGCGTCAAAACGATTTTCCGATTCGACAACCGGCTCTTTATGATCACCCACAAGCCTACGGCGGGTACAGTGCCGGCAATACATCGCGCAATGCTCGGTTGCCAATAAAAGGACCCGGTCGGGATAACGATGCACTAAATGCGGCGCCGGAGAATCGCGGTCTTCCGCGCACGGGTCAACCATTTCATGGGGAGCAACGCTGAATTCCTGTCCAACGGGAACTGCCTGCCTTCGGATCGGACACGCGGGATCTTCGGTATCCATCAAGGACGCCCAATAGGGCGTTATCGCCAGGGAAAGCCTACCGCCAGCCTTTTTCAATCCTTCTTCTTCTTCCGGGCTGAGTTTGATCACCTGCACCAAATCATCCTTGGTGCGGATACGATGCTTCATTTGCCAATGCCAATCCTCCCAATCAAGGGGATTAACATCCTTGTACAAAGCAATCTGTTGATAATCGCGGGAGCGTCGAGTTAAACGCGGCTGAGTTGAGACCGCTTGTTCCTGTGCCACCTTTTGGGTTTCGGCTGAAACAGCGTTATTCTCCAATGGTTTTCCCTCTCCTTTTTAGGGCGCTTTTCAAGATCGAGCTGATGATATCGTCGTAGGTCAACCCGGCGGCATATGCCATAAGCGGGAAGTTTGAATCACGCGGGCTTAAGCCCGGCAACGGATTAATCTCTAATACATACGGAACATTATCGGCGCTCAAACGGATATCGGTCCGAGAAATATCCAAACATCCTACCGCCCGATGCGTTTTTAACGCCGTCTCTTTCACCAAATTCTCTGTTTTCGGATCAAGACGCGCCGGACAATGGAATGTCGGCACGGTGCCAAGCTCCGTATTCCCTTGAAACTCTTTGACCCTCCAACTATAAAAGAACTCGCCGCTCTTTGCGCACGTAGAAAAATCGATCTCCAGAATAGGCAAAACAGTCGTAGTCCCGTTCTCCAGGATACCCACGGTCAATTCTTTCCCCTCAATGAACTCTTCAACCAAGACCTCTTGATGATACAGCGAAATGATCTCGCGGATCTTACCATATAAGGCTTGGCGATCCTCAACGACGCAATTCCGCGAAATACCTTTTGCCGAACCTTCCAGGTTCGGTTTCACAAAGAGAGGGAACCGCAGCTTCGGGTCAAGCTCCTCGGTTCCTTTTGAAAAAAGCTGGAACTCCGGCGTCGGAATGCCTTCCGCCCTCAGGATCTTCTTCGTGAACGCTTTATTCAACGCCAATGCCAAAGAAAACGTATTCGATCCGGTATAGGGAATATCTAAATAATCGAGCACTGCGGGAACTTCCGATTCGCGGAATTTTCCACGCATCCCTTCGGCGATGTTAAAAACCATGTCAACGCGGTTCTTCCGGAAATACGTAAAAAGATCGGACTGGCCGACTTCGATAATATCAACGGTATGCCCGTCTTTTCTGATCGCATCCATGATCGAGTTGATCGTCTCCTGAGAATCGAATTCCGAATAAAAATCAGGAGGTTTTGTCGCGTCCTTTTCTTTCGCTTTCAAGTTGCAAGCCAATCCGACTTTCATCTTAGTTTAACTGGTTGCGCTCCAATGCAAGATGCAAGATCTTACCGATGATTTCATTATAGGTAAGATCTATCTCCTTGGCCAACAACGGAAAGACATCTTCCGTCGATAGCGACGGTAGCGGATTGATCTCAAGGACATAGGGTTTCCCGTCTTTATCGACACGAAAATCAACTCTGCCGAAATCGCGACACTCAACTGTCGTATACACTTTCAGCGCCAACTCTTGCAGCTTCTTAGTCAGCTCATGGGAAATTTTTGCGGGACAAACATATTCGAGCCGGTCCGATGTTATGCGAGAAAAGGTATAGAATTTATTATTCAACTGTAATCTTCCGTCGATCTTGACCTGGACCACCGCTAAAGCGACCGGCTCGTCATTACCGATGACACCGACCGTAAATTCCGAACCGCTGATGAATTCTTCCACCAATGCCGGCTGCTTGTAGGTTTCCAGAACATGTTCGACCTGCGTACGCAGCTCATCGATATTCTCGACGCGGGAACTCTCGCTCAGCCCCTTTGAGGAACCTTCAAACCGCGGCTTAACAATAAGAGGGAATTTCATATGGTCTGTGTCGGTGAGCGACTGGATATTCTTAACTTCGAAGAATTTCGGGGTGGGGATGTTTTCCGCTTTAAAGATTTTTTTTGCCAAAACTTTATCAAGCGTTAGCCCGAGCGTTAAGGCATCGGCGCCGACAAAGGGAATACCTTTCATCTCTAAAATGATCGGCACCTGCGATTCCCGGTTTCTGCCGAACAAACCTTCCGATATATTAAAAACGATATCGACATCAAGGTCATCGACTTGTTCCAATAACTTATTAACGTTGCCAATGCGCTTTACCACGAATCCTTGCGATTCAATCGCTTCGGCGATCACATCAATAGTACTCGGATGATCGAATTCCGCGTAAGCGTCGGCGGGATCGCCCGCTTTCAACTTATAATCTGTTTTCAGATCATAGGTGAGCCCTACTTTTTTCATCGGTGAAACCACAAGCCCTCCCTTAAGCGGGGTACCGCTCAAGCCTTTTGTGTATATATACGCGCGTTTCAGGGGCGCATGCTCCCGCGAAGGCGGAATAACAAAATAAGGGCCCCCGAAAACCTAGAGCCCCGCGCGCATACGCACCCTTTTCCAACGAGTATATTTCTCCTCTTGTTGATCCGTGCTCAAAATATTGTGTGTACGTTAATTTTTTATCACAACCTATGGGGATTGTCAAGAAATTTTATTTTGGAAAATGGCTTTTTTATCGTCGAGAAACGTGGTTTTTAAAGAATTATCGTTTTTCATCCGTTAATTATTTCACCGAAAGCATTTTTGAGCAGAATTTTAAAGCAAAAAGAAGGGGGCTGAGGGATTTAAAGGAGTGCGCTATGGGTATTTGTATCCGCATGCGCGTCTTAACAGATCCTCGGCAGAGGTTCTCCCGAAAGCATATCAACAACACGCTCAGTGCCTACGGCTGTTTTCATCACAACCCTTGCGGCATGCGCCGCGACCACCGTACCGATAAGGGCCGCCGAACGCCCCAAAGGATGTCGGCGCAACTTCCGGACGATACGCGCTGCCGACACGCGATCGGCAATGATTAACGCGCGACCTTCGCTGGCAACATAGAGAGGATCTATCCCCAACAATTCCGCGGCTGCTTTTACCGACGGGGAAACCGGAATATCTTTTTCATGAATATGCATCCCCACGCCTGCTGCCTGAGCCAATTCATTAAGAGTTGTCGCTATTCCACCCCTGGTCGGATCGCGCATACAAACAACCCCCTTCTCGGCCCGAATAATCGGGACCAAAAGACCGGATA
>CAZJJL010000005.1:0-1672 GCA_964546325.1 uncultured Planctomycetales bacterium
CACCTCTACCGGTTTCACACGTCAGTACGCTGCGAATGCGGATTTTTTCGATCCCCAGCTTTTCGATCCTCTCGGCTTTCTCTTCCGTAATGATCGCACCGCTCTCAACGATAATTTCATCCGTTATGATATCGACGACGTTATCAAGGGCAACACGTCCGATAATACGATCCTTAAGACTGACCACGACCTCGTCGCCTTCAATGATCGCCGAAACCGTAATCCCGTTCAATGTGCCGCAATCTTCCTCATTAACGATAACTTCCTGCGCTACGTCAACAAGACGACGCGTTAAATACCCGGCGTCGGCGGTCTTTAACGCGGTATCGGCAAGACCTTTACGCGCACCATGCGTTGAAATGAAATATTCCAACACGGTCAAACCTTCCCGGAAATTAGCGGTAATCGGACTTTCAATGATCTCGCCCGACGGCTTTGCCATGAGACCGCGCATACCTGCCAACTGGCGAACCTGTAAACGCGAACCACGGGCACCAGAGTCAGCCATCATAAAGATCGGGTTAAACGCTTCCATCCCTTTAAAGAGCAAGTCTGAAACTTTGTCAGTCGCATGCGTCCAAATGTCAATAACCTTGGATTTGCGCTCACGGTCGGTAATGATACCTTTGCGATATTGATCTTCGACCTTTGCAACTTCCGAGCGGGAATCCTTTAAAACGTCCTCTTTTGCCTGCGGAACCTTCATATCGTCAATACCGATGGAAATACCTCCCACGGTCGCAAAATCAAAACCAACCTTCTTAACGTCATCCAATAGCTGTATCGTACGCGCATGACCAAAACGCTTATAGCAAGAAGCGACTATTTCCCCTACATTACCTTTTTTAAGCTCCGCATTAACATACCCGAAATCAGCGGGAAGTACCTGATTAAAGATCACGCGGCCGACCGTCGTCTCAACGATCTTACGCTCATGCACCGCAGACTTCTCTTCAAAACTAAAATACATGTTAACGCGCAATTTTATCTTCGCGTGTAATTCAACCTCATTGTCTCCGTACGCAAGGGTAACTTCATCGCTATTGGCAAAAGTCATGCCTTCGCCCAAGCAACCAGCACGCTCTTTAGACAAATAGGAAAGCCCTAAAATAATATCCTGGGTAGGAGTGACAATAGGCCTGCCATCAGCAGGAGAGAAAATATTATTTGACGCCAGCATTAACACTTTTGCTTCGATCTGAGATTCCAGCGATAAAGGAACATGCACCGCCATCTGATCACCGTCAAAATCCGCGTTGAACGCCGTACAAACTAACGGATGTATCTTTATGGATTTTCCTTCGATCAAGACCGGCTGGAACGCCTGAATACCTAAACGGTGCAGTGTCGGTGCGCGGTTCAATAGTACCGGATGGTCCTTAATAACCTCATCAAGGATATCCCATACCTCGATCTTACCGCGTTCAACCATTCTGCGCGCACCCTTGATGGTATGCACAAAACCTTTTTCACGAAGTTTCTTTATAATAAAGGGCTCAAACAACTCCAACGCCATCTGCTTCGGAAGGCCGCATTCATGCAACTTCAACTCGGGGCCAACAACGATAACCGAACGGCCGGAATAATCAACGCGCTTACCTAAAAGATTCTGTCTGAAACGCCCCTGTTTTCCCTTCAACATATCGGATAGGGACTTTAGCGGCCTGTTATT
>CAZJJL010000005.1:1682-13233 GCA_964546325.1 uncultured Planctomycetales bacterium
CCATGCCTGCCGTTATCGAACAACGCATCAACGGCTTCCTGCAACATGCGTTTCTCGTTACGGATAATGATTTCCGGAGCATTAAGCTCAATCAATTTCTTCAAACGATTGTTACGATTGATGACCCTGCGATATAAATCGTTCAAGTCAGAGGTAGCGAATCTGCCGCCATCTAACGGAACGAGCGGACGCAAATCAGGAGGAATAACCGGAAGCAGCTCTAAAACCATCCAATCGGGATTATTTCCCGTCTTTTTAAAATCTTCAACGATCCGCAGATTCTTTACGATCTTTGAGTTTTTCAGGACTTCTTTCGTCTTTTCAAGATCCCTTCGCAACTTCTTGCAATACAAATCAAGGTCAAGTTCTTTTAAAAGATCGCGGATAGCTTCAGCCCCGATCTTTGCCTTAAAAGTACTCCCGTACTTGGTGAGTGCTTCCTGATATTTCTCTTCGGAAAGAAGTTCGTTCTTCTTAAGCGGGGTCGTTCCGGGGTCAATGATAACATACTCTTCGTAATAAATAACTTTTTCCAAATCGCGAAGCCCGATATCAAGCATAGCGGATAATCGCGACGGAACAGCCTTAAAGAACCAAATATGCGTAACCGGTGCCGCTAATTCAATATGGCCCATACGCTCACGCCTGACCGAAGAACGGTCAACCGTTACTCCGCAGCGATCGCACGTGATACCTTTAAACTTAATACCTTTATATTTTCCGCAGTTACATTCCCAATCACGCACAGGACCGAATATCTTCTCGCAGAAAAGCCCGTCTTTTTCCGGTTTCAATGTGCGATAATTGATCGTCTCGGCTTTTTTGATCTCGCCGTTCGACCAACTTTTAATGACCTGCGTAGATGCGATTTTTATCGTAATACTGTCAAATGGGGTTATCTCGTCCATTATACCGCCTTCTCCGTTCTGATATCAAGGCACAGGCCCTGAAGTTCTTTGATCAAAACGTTAAATGATTCAGGAGTTCCATGCGTTAATCGCTGTTCTCCCTTTACAATAGCCTCATAAATTCTGGTGCGACCGGTAACATCATCGCTTTTAACCGTAAGCATTTCCTGGAGCGTAAATGCGGCGCCATAAGCCTCAAGAGCCCATACTTCCATTTCCCCTAAACGCTGTCCGCCGAACTGGGCTTTACCACCCAACGGCTGCTGCGTAACCAACGAATACGGACCGATGGAGCGCGCGTGGATCTTTTCGTCGACCAAATGGATCAATTTCATCATATACATTTGACCAACCGTTACTTTTTGTCCGAATGTATCACCGTTATACCCGTCCCGAAGCTGGATTTTACCGTCTTCAGGAAGATTTGCTTTCTTCAACATATCTTTGATTTCTGCCTCGGTCGCCCCGTCAAAAACAGGACTATCAATACTAATACCCAGCGCTTTAGCAGCCCAACCAAGATGCGTTTCAAGGATCTGTCCAACGTTCATACGTGAAGGAACACCCAGCGGATTCAAAACAACATCTACGGGCGTACCATCCGGTAAAAACGGCATATCTTCTTCCGGCACGATACGAGCCACAACACCTTTATTTCCGTGACGTCCGGCAAGTTTATCACCTTCGGAAACCTTGCGTTTCGTTGCGATATAAACCACAACACGTTTCAAGACTCCCGGAGGAAGCTCATCGCCCCTGCGGACTTTTTCTATTTCCTGCTGCTGCTCAGCCATCAATTCCTGCAATTGCTCATCGAACGATGCAGCCAATATCTTTGCTTCCTCATTTTCACTAAAATCAACTTTGTCTAATTTCTTTTTATCAACGCCAAGCACCTGCGCAAGACGCGCGATTTTCTCTGTCTCAAGATAATCAAGTTCCTGCCTATAATATGCTTTCAACTCCTTGATCTTGGCATTTTCTTTTGTCTTTTCTTCCTTAGACTTCCTGCCGCGGTCTTTTCTTTGAAATACATGGACGTCAACGACAACGCCTTCGACTCCCGGAGGAACGATGTATCACGAACATCACGGGATTTTTCACCGAATATAGCGCGCAACAGTCTTTCTTCCGGAGAAAGTTCCGCTTCAGTCTTAGGAGTGACCTTACCGACAAGAATATCGCCGGCAGCAACTTCAGCGCCTAAGCGAATTATACCCGTATCATCAAGGTTACGCAGCGCCTCTTCGTTGACATTCGGAATATCGCGAGTAACCTCTTCGTTGCCCAGACGAGTTTCTGTGGCTTCAATCTCAAACTCTTCGATATGGATCGTCGCCAAGACATCTTCCCTGACTAAACGCTCATTTAACACGATCGCATCTTCAAAATTATAACCGCGCCACGGCATAAATGAAACCAGAAGGTTCTTGCCCAACGCAAGCTCCCCGTTTCTGGTAGCAATACCGTCCGCAATAACCTGGCCTTTTTCAACGTGTTCTCCAAGCTTGACGGTCGGACGCTGATTTAAACACGTATCGGCATTCGTACGCTGAAATTTCTTAAGGTGGTATATCTTCTTACCTATACTAATGGAACAAGAATCAACACTCGTAACTTTTCCTGACTCTTCGGCAATTGAAACCGTTCCCGAATCCCTGGCAACCTTCTCTTCCATGCCGGTGCCGACAAGCGGTGCCTCAGTAATCATTAAGGGAACGCCCTGACGCTGCATGTTTGCGCCCATCAACGCGCGGTTTGCATCATCATGCTCTAAAAACGGAATAAGCGATGCCGCAACCGAAACAAGCTGTTTCGGTGAAACATCCATATATTGAACTTGTTTGGGGCCAACTTTAGGAAAATCACCTTTAAAACGGCAAGAAATTTCTTTGGTGAGGAATGTGCCATCCGTATCAACCGGGATATTCGCCTGCGCGATCATCTTATCTTCTTCAAGATCTGCAGTCAAATACTCGATTTTGCGGGTAACTCTTCCATCTTCAACTTTGCGGTACGGTGTTTCCAGCAGTCCCAGTTGATTGACGCGCGCGAACGTCGACAAAGATGCGATAAGCCCGATGTTCGGCCCTTCCGGCGGTTCAATGGGACAAACCCTTCCATAATGGGATGGATGGATATCGCGCACCTCAAATCCTGCGCGTTCTCGGGAAAGACCCCCGGGGCCTAATGCGCTCAAACGTCTTTTGTGGGTTAATTCGGCTAGCGGATTAACCTGATCCATAAACTGAGAAAGCTGTGACCGACCGAAGAAATCGCGGATCTGATTTGAAAGGAGCTTGCTATTAATAAGGTAATGCACGCTTAAGTTATCAAAATCGCCAAGGATACTTAAACGCTCGCGAATGGACCGTTCAACGCGGCTCATACCTATTCTGATCTGATTTTGCACCAACTCTCCAACCGTTTTTACGCGGCGATTACCCAAGTGGTCAATATCATCGATCTTCCCCTCACCGGCCTTGAGGCGGATAAGGTACTCGATAACTTTAACAACGGTATCGGAGTCAAGAATACGCTTATCAAGCGAGACATCCATGTCTAATTTACGGTTCAACATGAAACGGCCGACCCTTTCAAGGTCGTACCTTGCCGGATCAAAGAAAAGCCTGTAGAACAGCATTTCGGCGGTATCTTTCGTAACCGGTTCCGTAGGGCGCATCTTACGGTAGAAATCCAGATACGCTTCTTCTTTATTCTTCGTATAATCTTTTTTAAGGGTATTGGTTATTTCGTTATATTCTTTGCCAAAACGATTGATGATCTCTTGGTCGCTGGAAAACCCTAAAATACGCAAGAGCTGAGTCGCAGGAAAGTTACGGCGGCGATCAACGTATGCGATGATCGTTTCAGACAGATCGTATTTGAACTCAAGCCATGCGCCACGATAGGGTATAATGCGGCCATAGAATATCTTTTTTCCGGTAGGATGATCTTCTTCTTCAAACGAAACGCCCGGTGAACGCTGAAGCTGATTAACGACGACACGCTCGTCACCGTTAATAATAAACGTTCCGGTATCAGTCATAAGCGGTATCTCACCGAAATACGCATCCTGCTCCTTTGTTTCCCGAGGCGTCGTAAGCCTGAACTTCACCTTTAAAGGTGCAGCAAAGGTCAACGCGCGCTTCCTGGATTCAGCAAGAATATATTTTGGTTTTCCGAGGGAATAACTGACAAACTCAAGCTTCAAAGTCCGATCGTTATTCTCGATAGGAAACATGTCCGCAAAAACTTCCTGAAGGCCAAGATATTTGCGCTCAGAAGGCGGAACATCAATCTGCAAGAACTCCTTGTACGACTCCAGCTGTAGATCAAGAAGATTCGGCAGGTCGTATACCTCTCGTAACTTAGCAAAATTTTTTCGTTTAGTCATCTATCCCTGTGCCATGAAAAGGCGTTTAGGCGAAACGTTTGTAATTACTTCAACTCGACAGTGGCACCAGCAGCAACAAGTTTCTTTTTGATCTCTTCTGCTTCTTCTTTGGTAGCGCCTTCTTTGAGCGGCTTCGGTGCTCCATCAACCAAATCCTTTGCTTCTTTAAGCCCAAGATTAGTGATCGTACGCACTTCTTTAATGACGGCGATCTTGTTAGCGCCAGCGCTTGCTAAAACCACCGTAAACGTGGATTTTTCTTCAGCAGCCGGAGCAGCGGCAGCAGCACCCGCAGCGGGAGCAGCCATCATAGGCATACTTGCCGTTACGCCAAACTTCTCTTCCAACGCTTTAACCATGTCCGCTAATTCCAACACGGTCAACCCCTCGATCGATTGTATCAATTCTTCAACTTTAGCCATTTCTACTTTCCTCCTTCAGTCATTAATTTGACTTTTTCTGTCTGATCTGGTCTAAACAAACGACCAGTTTTCTTAAATTTCCGTTCAATACCATTGCAAGACGAGAAATCGGTGCATTCAACGCACACACAACCTTCGCACGCAACATATCTTTACTCGGCAACTGAGCCAATGTCTCGATATCTTTTCTAGCAAGCGTTTTATCGTCAAGGAATCCGCCTTCGAGCAGCAGCTTTTCATGGTCTTTGGCGAACTTATACAGCGCTTTCGTCGTTTCGACCGGTTCTGATCTCGGGAAAACAATACCGCACGGGCCTTCAATCGTCTTGATAACAGCTTCATCCATACCGACGTTTTTCAATGCTCGACGAGCGACCGTATTCTTAACGACCAGCATCGTCGCATCAACATCGCGTAAAGACTGACGCAAGTTCGATAAGTCAGGGCTTGATAAACCGGAATACTTAACGACAAACAAAGTTCCCGTTTGCTTAAAATTTTCTTTTATGATTTTCTCAGACGTTTCTTTGAATATAAGGCTTATTTTCTTCATGGGATTACACCGCTAAAGTAAGGCCGGGATTCATCGATGCTGCTATAGAAAGGGTCTTGACGAATTTGCCTTTAACCGAGGCCGGCTTTGCCTCATTTAAAGCTTCAATAACACGAGAAGCATTCTCATATAACTTGATTTCGTCAAACGAAACTTTTCCGACGGAAAGGTGCACCCCGCCCTGCTTATCAACGCGGAATTCAACTTTTCCTTTTTTTACATCTTCAATAGCTTTTGCAATATCATTCGTAACAGTACCCGTTTTAGGACTCGGCATAAGGCCGCGAGGCCCTAAAACCTTACCCAACTTAGAAAGATCTTTCATCATATCGGGGGTTGCGATAGCACAATCAAAGCTCAGGAATCCGGCAGCCACTTTATCAATCAATTCCTGACCTCCGACAAATTCGGCTTTCGCCTCTTTTGCGATACGCTCCTGCTCACCCTTACAAAAAACTGCAACGCGGACATCCTTACCCGTACCATGCGGTAAAACCACGGTACCGCGCACCATTTGGTCTGATTTTTTCGGATCGACATTCAAGTTGAAATGCAGATCTACGCCAGCGTCAAACTTTGTCGGCGCCATTTTCTTAATAATCGTAATGGCTTCCTTAAGCTGGTATACTTTTTCGATATCGACGTGCTTTGCTGATTCCTTATATCTCTTGCTTCGTGTCTTCATAGTATCCCTAGTCTTTGATTTGAATGCCCATACTGCGCGCCGTTCCTTCGATGATGCGCAAGGCCTGTTTCATGTCTTTCGTATTTAAATCAACCGCTTTTACCTTAGCGATCTCCTCAACCTGCTTTTTGGTAACAGTCCCGATCGTTTCCCGTCCCGCCGTACCAGAAGCCTTTGCCAAATTAGCCGCCCTTTTTAAAAGAACCGATGAAGGCGGGGTCTTAATAATAAAGGTAAAGGAGCGGTCTTCATATACCGTGATAACAACCGGAAGAATTAAACCGTCTCTCCCTTTTGTCTGGTCATTGAATTGCTTACAAAACATCATAATATTGACTCCGTGCTGACCAAGTGCAGGGCCAACCGGAGGAGCGGGATTCGCTGCTCCTGCAGATACGTGTAACTTAATTTGCGCGGTAACTTTTTTTGCCATTATATTTTCTCTACTTGCCAGTATTCTAATTCTACTGGGGTAGCCCTTCCAAAAATTGATACGCTTACCTTTAATTTTCCTTTTTCCGGATGTATTTCGTCGATAGTACCGTTAAAATTTACAAATGGTCCTTCGGTAACTCGTACAGATTCTCCCTTTTCAAACACAATGCGGGGACTAGGCTTCGTTTGCGTCTCTTCGGTGCGTTTCAAAATACCGTCAACCTCGACTTGCGTAAGCGGCATAGGCTTACGCCCAAGCCCGATAAAACCCGTAACGCCGGGAGTAGTTTTGATCAATAAATACGTCTCTTCAGTTAGTTCCATCTCAACCAGAATATAACCGGGGAAAAATTTACGCGAAGAAATCTTTTTTTTGCCAGAGCGGACTTCGGAAATCTGTTCGGTAGGGATAACGACCTTGGAAATAAGCTCAGAAAAACCTTTTGCGGTAATTCTACTCTCTAAAAGAGCTTTTGCTTTATCCTCAAAACCTGTCTGCGTATGGACAACGTACCAATTCTTCATGCCTTGGCTAACTCCGGATATCATCGAAAGAGCCTTTGAAGCGCTCCCGAAAGGATGAGGTCAACAATACCGATATAAACCGCAAGGATCGCCGTCACGACAATAACCACCGCCGTGGCTCCCAAAAGTTCTTTACGGGTTGACCAGGATACTTTACTGAGTTCCTGTTTAACTTCTTGTATGAATATGACTGGTTTCTGAATTATGCTCATGGAATAAATACTTTTGTTTCCCCATTTTATACTGCAGTTCTTCTTTCCGTTCCTACGTAAACAGGAGCGGCAGGAGTCGAACCTGCAGTAACGGTTTTGGAGACCGTTGGTTTGCCATTAACCGACGCTCCTAATTGCGTTGTGCGTTATGCGTGTAGCCTCAAGCTTGATGCGTAAAGCCAAAGAACAAAGCTATTTAATTTCTTTATGTGGTGCGTGCTTATGGCAAAACTTGCAGAATTTCGAAAGCTCCAGTTTTTCCTGGTTAAGCTTCTTATTCTTAGTGGTTGTATAATTTCTGTTCTTGCAAACCGTGCACTCTAATGTAATTATTTCTCGCATATCTTTTCTCTTTTTTGTCCGCGTCCCTAGCGTTTCAATAAGCTGGAGACGGGAATCGAACCCGTGACCCCGTCCTTACCAAGGACGTGCTCTACCGACTGAGCTACTCCAGCGACACAATCGATTGCAAGTTACGGGTTAGCTCTAAAACTTTAACCTCGTCGAGAAAAAGGGTTTTTATAAAACAATAAAACCCCCATCGTAAGAATCTACCATCGATTCTTCGTACGCTTATTCCTACCTGTATTGTGGGTAACCAGATAGATTAACGACGTAGAGGAAGAGTATACTGTATAAATATTTTATTGTCAACCTTTTTTTTAATTATTTTTTTGACTAAAATACGAGGTAAGGTCAATGAAGTCGCGGAGGGTAAGTGCCTCTGGCCGAACATCTACGGAAAGATTCCGGGACCGGCAAAAAGATTCGATCGCAGCAGCCGAATAGACGTCTTTAAGGCTATTTCGCAGCGTTTTGCGCCTCTGTCCGAAAGCGGTCCTAATGGTTATCGACAGCATATCACGGTCAACAGGCACGAGCTCTTCTTCTTTCTTTGGTATCACCTTAAGAAGGCACGAATCAACGGACGGCGGTGGCTGAAAACAACCGCGCGATATATCAAATAAGATCTTTGCATGCGCGTAATATTGGACGAAACACGTAAACGATCCGTACGCTTTCGAACCCGCCCGAGCGGCAATTCGCTCGGCAAACTCTTTCTGCACCGTTACATATGCAACCCTGACATCGGCGGAATTTTTTATAATTCGCTCGATTATCGGCGAGCTGATGTAATACGGAATATTGCCGATAACGGTTAACGGGAAATGCGCGCCAACAAGCCTTTTAAGATCGGCCTTTAAAAAATCCCCGTTTATTATTTCTATATGGCGTTGACCATTAAATTTTTCTTTAAGGATCTTGCAGAGTCCCCGGTCTATTTCAAACGCAAAAACCTTATTCCCTAAAAGCGCAAGACGCTCCGTCAAAAGCCCCGTACCCGCGCCTATCTCTACGATACTCGATGAAGGAATAAGGTCCAACGACGATATGATCTTTGAAAGGATATTTTTATCCTGCAAAAAATTCTGCCCGAGCCTCTTTTTAGGCCTTATACTCATGAGATACTTTCCGGTCATTATACGCGCACGCAATCGCGCAACGTACCGCCGCGCACATGGACGACGGGTCAACCATGCCTTTTCCCGCGATATCAAACGCCGTGCCGTGCAGCGGAGATGTCCGCACAAAAGGAAGGCCGAGCGTCATATTGACACCTGTTTGCGGCTGCGTTGATTTTAAGGCAATCAATGCCTGGTCATGGAACATCGTAATGACCGCATCATAATTGCCCTGCAAAGCCTTTTGTATCGCAGCATCGGCAGACATCGGCCCATCGATACGAACACCCGATCCAAACGGCTTACTCAATAAAGGCTTTATCACTGTCCCCTCCTCTTTTCCGATTATCCCGTTATCGGAAGCATGCGGATTAATGCCGCAAATGACCACACGCGGTTTTGGGATCCCAAAATAGTGCCGCAACGCTTCTATGGTAACCGAGATAACCATGCGCAGAGAATTCGCATTAATTGCGGACGAGACATCTTTTAACGGTATATGCCTTGTCACCAGGCTCATGCGGAGCTTGTCGTTGAGGAGCATCATAACAATCCTTGAAGAACGCGTACGCTCAGCAAAATACTCGGTATGCCCGGTAAAATGAAATCCCGCTAAATAAACCGCTTCCTTCGAAATGGGGGCAGTAACCAAACAATCAATCGCTTTTTCGCGGATCAAATCCATTGCTTTATTAAGATAGGCGATAGAAGCCCTGCCGCTTTCAGCGCTCATTGATCCCCAAGAAAATCTTACCCCTGATCGCGCAAGCGGATCTATCAGATGGACTCGAGAACCGAATATCTCCTTTTTTATTCTCATTGACCGGCAGGCCTGTTTGAACATGGTTCGGTCGCCAATAATAACATACGTTGCCTCTTTCCGCATAGAAGCAACGCAGGCCGCTACAACCTCAGGGCCGACACCTGCAGGATCACCCAACGTAATGCCGACTTTAATGCGAGCAGATCTTAATATAGGAGCGGTTTTTGATTTCATTCAGAAATGTACTCAATGCTTCCTGCATTTTTTGATTTTGCAGGAATGATGAAACCGAGTCTTTTGCTTCGGAAAGCGAAAGCTGGTGGGCAGGATTAATAGAATTAACATAAAAAATATAGTATCGCTGGTCTATCTTAAACGGCTCCGTGGCGGCTCCCTGATCCAATACAAAGACCTTTTCCTCGACATCCTTTTTTAACTGTCCGCTCTTTGTTACGGTAATTTGGTTCGAATCAAGGTCGAACTCTTGCGCGATCCCTGCAACAGGCTCGCCCTTTTTGATACGATCCAATGCCTGCTGTACGCGCGCCTCATCCTGCCCTGACATAACGATCAATTCCCGCGTTTCAGGCGCTATAAAATCGGAAACATGCCCTTTGTAATACTCCGTTACTTCAGTAGGCTTGATCGTAATTTTCCGGCGAACTTTATATTCGAGGAGATTATACATAAGAAGCTGTTCCCTGATCCTATTCTCCAGATCAGCCTGCACAAATCCCTGGGATAGAAGCGCATTTTCAAAAACTGATTCGGAAGGGTATTGCCGCTTTATCTCATTAATCTTGGATCGCACGCGCCCCTCATCAACCTGATACCCGACCTTTTTTGCTTCCTGCACAAGAAGACGATCCTCAATAAGCTTATTGAGCATATCATACCGCATATCTTCGATCTTCTTCTCCAAGTCATCGCCTTGAGTTTCATCGGCTAACTGCATACGCATAAAACTTTTAAAATCATTGAGGTCTTTTTGCGTAATCACATCGTTATTAACAATAGCAACGATCTTATCATCAGCGAATGAATAGGCTTGGAAACTTCCAACCGCAAACATACCAGCTAAAAACGCTACAAGGACCATTCGATGTATTTTTCGATACATTTTACATTCTCTCTTGTGTTATAGCCTGACCCAGGCTGCCGACCGCCTCTTTCAGCAACCGGCAATATAAATCAAACCCGACCGCTGCGATATATCCATGTTGTTCGGTACCGAGAAGATTCCCGGCGCCCCTGATCTCCAAATCTTGCATGGCTATTTTGAACCCTGCCCCTAAATGAGAATATTCCTCAAGCGCATGCAAACGCTTTTTTGCATCCTGCTCTAATATAAAATTCTTTCCTACCATAAAATACGCATATGCCGGCCTATCAAAACGTCCCACTCGCCCTCTCAATTGATGCAGATCAGCGAGGCCGAATGAATGCGCATTATTAATGATAATCGTGTTGACGTTGGGGATATCGATACCCGACTCGATGATCATAGTGCAGACCAAAACATCTATCTGCCCCCTTAAAAAATCAAACATCACTTTTTCAAGGAGTTTTGACGGCATCTGACCGTGCCCGATAGCTATTCGAGTCCCCGCCGGCAACAGCCGGGCGATTTTCTCCTTTATTCGGTCAATATCGCTAACCCTGTTATGGAGAAAAAACACCTGACCTTTGCGTTTAAGTTCGCGCATAATAGCTTCTTTGATCAGATCTTCGTCATATTCTACCACAACCGTCTTAATAGGCAACCTATTTTGAGGCGGACTATTTACCATAGACAAATCTTTAGCCCCCATAAGACTCATATATAACGTGCGAGGTATCGGAGTAGCGGTAAGCGTTAAAACATCGGTATTAAGACGCAACGTTTTAAGCTTTTCTTTTGCCTTAACGCCGAATCGCTGTTCTTCGTCAATGATAACCAAACCAAGGTCCTTAAAAGTTATATCTTCGGAAAGCAGGCGATGCGTCCCGATCAAAATATCAATACTTCCCTCCGCAACTCCCTTGATAATCTGCTTTTGCTGGCCCGGAGTGCGAAAACGCGAAAGCATACCGACCTGTATAGGGAAATCCTTAAGCCGAGCCAAAAAATTCTGATGATGCTGCTCGGCAAGAATAGTTGTCGGAACTAAAAATGCCACCTGCTTACTATCCAACGTTGCCTTAAATG
>CAZJJL010000005.1:13243-16264 GCA_964546325.1 uncultured Planctomycetales bacterium
AGAGAAGCCTATCCATGGGCTTGGCAGATTCCATATCGTGCTTCACGTCACGGACCGCCTTAACCTGATCAGGCGTCTCGACAAACGGGAATGTCGCCTCAAACTTCCTTTGCCAATCATTATCCGCGGCATAAGAAAATCCGCCAACGTTCTGCCTCATAGCCTGCAATGAGAGCAGCTCCCAAGCATATTTCTGAATGTTTTTCCGAGTTCTCTCTTTTGTACGCTGCCACTCTTTTGTGCCAAGCCGATAGAGCTTAGGCTTACGCGTCTGGAACGCAATATAGCGCTGCACAAGATTCATTTGGTCAACGGGAACATACAACTTTTCCTGCCGGTCATACTCAATAACCAGATGATCCTTGTTTTTCTCTTTCGTCTTTATCTTATGTATTCCGAGAAACCGCCCCACACCATGGTGCGTGTGCACGACATAATCACCCACGGTAAGATCAACAAAATTATCCAGCGGGAACTCTTCATTAAATGCTCGGTGCCTGGTTTGCGCAGTTTGACGAACCGGTAAAATGATCGCCATCGTATGGGCCCAGAGCGGTTCTCCGGAAGACGGATTAAACGTGCGGATACTTCCGATACTCTCTCCTTCAAGTTCAACACGTATGGGCAATTCAAATGTATTCGGAAATATATCGAGGATCCCTCCTCGCCGTGCAAAATCCCCTTCGGAAGCAACGGCATCTTGTCGCTTATACCCAAACTCGAGTAATGAATTTGAGATCCGCTCAAGGTCAAGGTTTTCACCGGTATACAGTTTCAGGGATTTAAACATAGTACGTCACCAAATTCCCGCGATCGATAATCATAGTAAAAAAACAAAAACCGGGTTTCAAGGTCACAACGTTACAAGGTCACAAGAATACAAGAAATCATTTACGTGTGACGTTACAACGTTACGCCCTTAAAACCCGGATAGTCTCTCTTTAAGTTCTGAGCCATTGGCTATACGCCATTGACCGTTGTCAGAAGAATTAGCGACTATGCTTCTTCGACCAGGCCAAGACCAGCGGCGAAGCAATGAAGACCGTCGAATACGCCCCACAGAAAAATCCGACAAGAAGCGTAAACGCAAAATTGTTGAGAACTTCCCCACCGAAGAGGAAGATCGCAAAAACAGTCGTCAGTGTTACACCCGAGGTTATAAGCGTTCTGCTCAGGGTCTGATTAACGCTCAGGTTGATCAACTCCCGTAATGTAGATTTACGGTTAAGCCGCATATTCTCCCGAACGCGGTCATAAATAACGATCGTATCATTGATAGAATACCCTGCGATCGTCAAAAACGCGGTAACGCTTAAAAGATCAATCGGTCTGCCCGTGATCGCAAGCGCCCCCAGCGCTATAAAAATGTCATGAAGAAGCGCGATAACACCGGCAACTCCAAATTCAAAATGCTTGAAGCGAAACGCCACATAAATAAAAATACCGAGCAGCGAGAATACGATCGCCAGGACCGCTTTATCTTTCAAATGTTTTCCGGCAACGGGACCGACATGCTCAATACGCAAAACCTGAATATCATCCTGAGGGAATGCTTCTTTGAGCTTAGCGGTCAAAACCGTACTCTTATCAAGCGACGTTCTGATCAGCACGTTGCGCGGATTCTCCTTAAACTGCTGGATACTCGCATCTCCTAACCCCACTTCTTTTAAAACATCCCTCACCTTATCAATGGCAGGCGCAGTTTTAAAATTAAACTCCTGTAATTGGCCGCCGGAGAAATCAATACCATATGCCTGCTGGCCTTTCATAAAAAACACGACCAGACCCGTAATGGTAACTACGAGAGATATGACATAAACTATCTTTCGCTTGGCAATATAGTCTATTTTTGGCTGCCGTATCAAATGCAGCATCGGCAACGATTTAACCAGCCCAAAATGCAAGAGGGTCTCAAATATCGTCCTGGTAACAACGATAGCCGTAAATAAACTCGCCATAAGACCGATGATAAGCGTGACCGCAAAACCACGGATAGGCCCCGTGCCGAATTGCAAAAGAAAAACCGCGGCAATAAAAGTGGTTATATTCGAATCAAAAATAGCGCTAAAAGCACGGTCATAACCGTTCATAATTGCCTGACGCAGCGACTTACCCGTAGCCAACTCTTCACGGATACGCTCATTAATAAGAACATTGGCGTCAACCGCCATACCTAAAGACAAGATAATACCCGCAATGCCGGGCAGCGTTAACGTTGCGGAAAAACCGGGAACCAAGAACGGCAATAGCCCCAACATGCCAACGATAATAACACCGTTCAAAAGAAGCGCAACATTGGCAACAACCCCCGTAAAAAGATAGTACACCGCCATGAAGACAAACACAAAGATCAAACCAATGATACTTGCCTTAACGCCCTTATTAATGGAATCCTGGCCTAATAACGGACCAACCGTACGCTCTTCCTCTATATGCATCGGAGCAGGCAAAGCGCCGACACGAAGTATTAACGCAAGGTCACGTGCTTGAGTAATGTCAAAACGCCCTGTTATAACGGCTTCTCCCGAAGGGATCGCTTCCCGAATGCGCGGAGCCGAAACGATCTTACCGTCAAGGATTATCGCAAGCCTTCTGCCGACATTATCACTGGTGATCTGCGCGAACTTCTTAGCGCCTTCGGCGTTCATTTCTATAGCAACTAACGGCTCGTTAAAAGCGCTCTGGTCAAACTTGACCATAGCATTCTTTATAGCCTCACCCGTCAAAACAGCCTTCACATCGACCAATAATGGCTCGTTATCCTCTTGGGAACGTTTTAATTCATAGCCTTCCGCGATAGTTCCGTCTAAAGCCGATTTCAACAACGCGGCATCATCAGAAACAAGCTTAAATTCAAGCAACGCGGTCTTACCGATAATGTCCAGCGCTCGGTCGCGGTCAGTAACTCCGGGAAGCTGCACAACGATCTCATCCGTACCCTGTTTTTGAATCGATGTTTCGCGAACACCGAACTGATCGATCCTGTTACGGATGCTCTCAATCGCCCGGTCGCACGCGTCG